>NZ_JBHXRX010000019.1:0-137840 GCF_042714995.1 Streptomyces sp. NPDC058665 | reverse complement strand
GCTCGATCAGACCGAGCGGAACGCGAGCACCACGTTGTGGCCGCCGAAGCCGAACGAGTTGTTGATCGCCGAGATCGTGCCCTCGGGCAGCGCCCGTGCCTCGCCGCGCACGACGTCCGCGTCGACCTCCTCGTCCAGTTCGTCGACGTTGATCGTCGGCGGGGCCAGCCGGTGGTGCAGCGCGAGCACCGTCGCCACGGTCTCGATACCCCCGGCGCCGCCCAGCAGATGGCCGGTCATCGACTTCGTGCCGGAGACGGCCACATGGTCGAGGTCCTCGCCCATGACCCGGCGCAGCGCCTTGATCTCCGCCACGTCACCCTGCGGCGTCGACGTGGCGTGCGCGTTCAGGTGAACGATCTCCGACGGCTTCACGCCGGTGTTGTCGAGCAGGTTCCGCATCGCCGCCGCGACCCCGCGGCCGGTCGGCTCCGGCTGCGCGATGTGGTGGCTGTCGGCGGACAGACCCTGGCCGAGCACCTCGCAGTAGACGCGTGCGCCGCGCGCCTGCGCGTGCTCGGCGGACTCCAGGACCACGACCCCCGCGCCCTCGCCGAGTACGAAGCCGTCACGGCCCTTGTCGTACGGGCGGGACGCCTTCGTGGGCTCGTCGTTGTTCTTCGACATCGCCATCATGTTGGCGAACGCGGCGACCGGCAGCGGGTGGATCGCCGCCTCCGTGCCGCCCGCCACCACGACGTCGGCGCGGCCGGTTCGGATCATCTCCACGGCGTAACCGATGGCCTCGGCGCCCGACGCGCACGCGGAGACCGGAGTGTGCACGCCGGCCTGGGCGTTCACCTCCAGACCGACGTTGGCGGACGGTCCGTTCGGCATCAGCATCGGCACGGTGTGCGGGGAGACGCGGCGTGCGCCCTTCTCCTTCAGCACGTCGTACTGGTCGAGCAGGGTGGTCACACCGCCGATGCCGGAGGCGATGACCGTGCCGAGACGTTCGGGGGCGATGTTCTCGTCCTCGCCGGCCTTGGCCTTGTAGCCCGCGTCGGCCCACGCCTCACGGGCCGCGATCAGCGCGAACTGCGCCGAGCGGTCGAGCTTGCGGGCGAGCGGGCGGGGCAGCACGTCCGCCGGATCGACCGCGGCGAGCGCGGCGATCCGGACGGGCAGTTCGGCGAAGCGCTCGCTTTCGAGGGGCTTGACGCCCGAGCGGCCGGCGAGCAGGCCCTCCCAGGTCGATGCGCTGTCGCCACCCAGCGGTGTGGTTGCGCCGATACCGGTGACGACCACGGTGCGATTGGTCGGGCTCACTGGAATTCTTTCTCCACGTGTAGAGGGTGCGGAATTTGTACGGCGCCACCACCGGGTGGCGTCAGCCGCGCGACCTGGATCAGGCCTGGTGCTTCGTGATGTAGTCGGCGGCGTCGCCGACGGTCTTCAGGTTCTTGACGTCGTCGTCCGGGATCTTCACGTCGAAGCGCTCCTCGGCGGCGACGACGACCTCGACCATGGACAGCGAGTCGACGTCCAGGTCGTCGGTGAAGGACTTGTCCAGCTGGACGTCCTCGACCGGGATGCCGGCGATCTCGTTCACGATCTCCGCGAGACCCTTGACGATCTCTTCCTGAGTGGCGGCCATGTGGGCGCTCCTTCGATATTCAGCGTGAGCAGAGGGATTTGTACAAGCACGGTCCGGAAAGATCCGGTGTGCCTAGGGGAGGGTAACGACCGTCGCGGCGTACACGAGACCCGCCCCGAAGCCGATGACGAGCGCGGTGTCGCCGCTCTTCGCCTGACCGGTCGCCAGAAGCCGCTCCATCGCGAGCGGGATCGAGGCGGCCGACGTGTTGCCGGTGGTCTCCACATCGCGGGCGACCGTGACGTGTTCAGGCAGCTTCAGAGTCTTCACCATCGAGTCGATGATCCGCATGTTGGCCTGGTGCGGAATGAAGACGTCCAGGTCCTCCGAGGTGATCCCGGCCGCGTCGAGGGCTTGTTGGGCGACCTTCGCCATCTCGAAGACGGCCCAGCGGAACACCGCCTGGCCTTCCTGGGTGAGGGCGGGGAACCGCTCCACCGTCCCCTTGCGGTAGTCGTCCCACGGTACCGTCTGCATGATCGTGTTCGACTTGTCACCCTCGGAACCCCAGACCGTCGGACCGATCTGCGGCTCCTGTGCCGGGCCGACGACGACCGCGCCCGCGCCGTCGCCGAACAGGAAGGCGGTGGCGCGGTCTTCGAGGTCGGTGAGGTCCGACAGCCGCTCCACGCCGATCACCAGGACGTACTCCGCCGAGCCCTCGACGATCATGCCCTTGGCGAGCGTCAGCCCGTAACCGAAGCCCGCGCAGCCCGCCGAGATGTCGAACGCGGCCGGCTTGCCCGCGCCGATCCGGTCGGCGATCTCCGTCGCGACGGCCGGCGTCTGCTTGAAGTGCGAGACGGTCGACACGATCACGCCACCGATCTGCTCCGGCGTGATCCCGGCGTCGGCGATGGCCTTGCCGGACGCCTCGATCGACATCATGGCGACGGTCTCCTCGTCGGAGGCCCAGTGCCGGGTCGCGATGCCGGAGCGGGAGCGGATCCACTCGTCGGACGAGTCGATCGTCTCCAGGATCACCTCGTTGGGCACCACACGCGTCGGACGGTAGCCGCCGACGCCCATGATGCGGGCGTACGGGGCGCCCTGGCTGGGCCTGATCTTCGCCATGCTCTCTCGGGCTCCTTAGGCAGTGTGCTCGGCAACGATCTCGCGAGCCGCGTCGAGGTCGGCGGGGGTCTTGAGCGCCAGGGTCTTCACACCGGGCATGGCGCGCTTCGCGATGCCGGTCAACGTGCCGCCGGGGCACAGCTCGATCAGCGCCGTCACGCCCTGCTCCGTGAACGTCTCCATGCACAGATCCCAGCGGACCGGGTTGGCGACCTGGCCCACGAGACGTGCGACGACCTCGGCCCCCGTGCCCACAGTGTGCCCGTCCTTGTTGGACACATAGGGCAAGGCGGGGTCTGACACGTCGAGCTTTCCGGCCGCGTCCGCCAGTCTGGCCACCGCGGGGGCCATGTGCTCCGTGTGGAAGGCGCCCGCGACCTTGAGCGGCACCACGCGGCGTACGCCCTCGGGCTTGTCCGCGGCCAGGGCCTCGATCTGCTCCAGGGTGCCCGCGGCCACGATCTGGCCGGCTCCGTTCACGTTCGCCGGGGTCAGACCGAGCTTCTCCAGATGAGGCAGGGTCACCTCGGGGTCGCCGCCGAGCAGCGCCGCCATACCGGTCGGGGTGATGCCCGCCGCCTCGGCCATGGCCAGACCGCGCGTCCGGACGAAGCCCAGCGCGGCCTCCTCGCCCAGCACACCCGCGTACACGGCGGCGGTGATCTCGCCGACACTGTGGCCCGCGACCGCGCCCGCGCCGGCGGTGTCACCGAGCAGCCCGCGCACGGCCTCGCCCGAGAGCAGACCCGCGGCCACGAGCAGTGGCTGGGCCACGGCGGTGTCGCGGATCTCGTCCGCGTCGGCCTTCGTGCCGTAGTGCACCAGATCGAGGTCGATGGCCTCCGACCAGGCCCGCAGCCGGTCTTCGGCGCCGGGCAGATCGAGCCAGGGAGTCAGGAAGCCGGGCGTCTGAGCGCCTTGGCCGGGAGCGACGAGTACGAGCACCCTCACACTCTCTCGTGCGGACGGCCTTCGCCGCCCGTGGGGACAAGGACGAAGAACCGTCGGGGTAATTGTTGGTGTCCAACAAAAAGCTAGGAAGGCGATTCCCCGTCGGCCAGCCTGCCCAAGATCAACGCGATTCGCAGAGTGAAAGCGGAACGGACGTCGGACGGTGACCATCCGGTGACGTCGGTCACACGTCGAAGCCGGTAGCGCACGGTGTTGGGGTGCACGAACAGCATCCGGGCGGCGCCTTCGAGACTGCTCGCCTGTTCCAGGTAAACACTCAGAGTTTCCAGCAGCGCCGAACCCGCTTCTTCAAGCGGTCTGTAGATCTCCTCCACCAACTGCTCACGAGCGGCCGGATCCGACGCGATCGCGCGCTCCGGCAGAAGGTCGTCGGACAGTACCGGACGCGGCGCGTCCTGCCACGCCGAACACGCCTTCAGCCCGGCCGCCGCCGCCTGCGCCGACCTCGTGGCCGCCAGCAGGTCGGGCACCACGGGGCCCGCCACCACAGGCCCGGCCGCGTACGGCCCGATCAGGGCCTTCGCGACCTGGAGCGGGTTGTCGCTGCCGCCCGCGATGACGACCAGCCGGTCGCCGAGCACCCCGGTCAGGACCTGGAGCTTGGCGTGCCGCGCGGCCCGGCGGATCGCCTCCACGGTCAGCTCGCTGTCCCCGTCGGGCGCGGTGCCCAGCAGGACGCACACATGCTCGGGCGAGTTCCAGCCCAGCGCGGAGGCCCGCGACACGGCCCCCTCGTCGGCCTCGCCGGAGAGCACCGCGTTCACCACCAGCGACTCCAGCCGGGCGTCCCAGGCGCCGCGCGCCTCGGCGGCCTGCGCGTACACCTGGGCCGTCGCGAAGGCGATCTCCCGCGCGTACACGAGCAGCGCCTCGCGCAGCACGGACACATCCCCGGGCGCCGCGACCTCCTCGATCGCCGACTCCATGACCTCGATCGTGGTGCGCACCATCTCGACGGTCTGGCGCAGCGTGATCGCCCGGGTCAGCTCACGCGGGGCCGTACCGAACACGTCGGTGGAGATGGCCTGCGGGGTCTCGGGGTGCCGGAACCACTCGGTGAAGGCCGCGATACCGGCCTGGGCCACCAGACCGATCCAGGAACGGTTCTCAGGCGGCATCGCGCGGTACCACGGCAGCTTCTCGTCCATGCGGGCGATCGCGTTCGCGGCCAGCCTGCCCGCCGACTTCTCCAGTCGGCGCAGGGTCGCGGGATGCGGATGGGCTTCGTTCGCTGGTTCAGGCACGGGACAAGACTGCCTTATCAGGGCGGTCGCGTGCGGGGGAGGCCCTAACGTAGGGGCCGTGATTTCTGTCCGGTACGCCGACGACCGCTATCCCGGCGGTGATCTGTCCGCGGGGATCGAGTCCTACCACGCCTTCTCCTTCGGAGAGTTCTACGATCCGGACAACCTCCGGTTCGGCGCGGTGATCGCCTGCAACGAGGAACGGCTCGCGCCCGGCGCCGGGTTCGGCGAACACCCGCACAGCCACACCGAGATCGTCACCTGGGTCGTCGAGGGCGAACTCACCCACCGAGACTCCGCCGGGAACGCCACGCTGGTGCGGCCCGGCGATGTGCAGCGGCTCAGCGCGGGCGGCGGCGTACGGCATGTGGAGCGCAACGACAGCGGGCAGCCGCTGGTGTTCGTCCAGATGTGGCTGGCCCCGCTCACCCCCGGCGGCGCCCCCCGCTACGAGATCGTGCACGGGATCGCCGACTCCACGCCGTACGCGCTCCCCGAGGCGGGCGCGATGCTGCATGTGCGCCGGCTCCACGGCGGCGAGCGGGCCGCGGTCCCCGACGCCGCGTACGCCTATCTGCATGTGGCGCGGGGCCTGGTGGTCCTGGCGGGCGTGGAGTTGGGGCCGGGGGACTCGGCGCGCATCACGGACTCCGCGAGCCTGGAGCTGACCGCGGACGAGCCGTCCGAGGTACTGATCTGGGAACTGGGCCCAAACGACAGACCCTAGTTCTTCAGGAGGCCGAGCGCAGTTCCGCCAGCACCGCGTCAGTGAACGGCGGCCACGCGTCGACCGCCCACGGGCCGAAGTCCCGGTCGGTCAGCGCCACGCACGCCGCGCCCGCGTCCGGGTCGACCCACAGGAACGTGCCGGACTGCCCGAAGTGGCCGAAAGTACGCGGTGACGACGAACTCCCCGTCCAGTGCGGCGACTTGGAGTCCCTGATCTCGAAGCCCAGACCCCAGTCGTTGGGCTTCTGGTGCCCGTAACCCGGCAGGATCCCCGACAGCCCCGGGTGGACCACCGTCATCGCCTCCAGCACCGTACGGGGGTCGAGCAGCTGCGGCGCCTGGAGTTCGGCGGCGAAGCGGATCAGGTCGTCCACCGTCGAGACACCGTCCTTGGCGGGCGATCCGTCCAGGGCGGTCGACGCCATGTCCAGCGGTTCGAGGACCGCCTGGCGCAGATACTCGGGGAAGGGGATGTCCGTCGCCTTCGCGACGTGCTCGCCGAGCGCCTCGAAACCCGCGTTCGAGTACAGCCGGCGGGTGCCGGGCGGGGCCGTCACCCGGTGCTCGTCGTAGGCCAGACCGCTGGTGTGCGAGAGAAGATGGCGGACGGTCGAGCCCTCGGGACCTGCGGGCTCGTCCAGCTCGACCGCGCCCTCCTCGTACGCCACGAGCACCGCGTACGCGGCGAGCGGCTTGGTCACCGACGCCAGCGGGAAACGGTGCGACGCCGGGCCGTACGACCCGCTCACGGTGCCGTCCGCCCGTACGACGGCTGTGGCGGCCGTCGGCACCGGCCAGTTCTCGATCATCGCCAGGCTCTGCATGGCCCCGAGCGTAGACGGGCCCCGTCCGCCGCCCGACCCCGGTAGGGGACCTGGCGAGAATCGTTGCCATGTCCTCTTGCTTCGAGTGCACTCCAAGGTCCTACGTTGATGGCATGACGCTGATCGAGAGCACCCCCGTCGCGGAGGAGACCGAGGACATCTGTGTGACGGTCCCGCCGACCCATCCCCGCCCCGCCGGTGGCGACCGGTACACGATCAGCGAAGTGGCCGCCTTCACCGGCCTCACCGCCCACACCCTGCGCTGGTACGAGCGCATCGGACTCATGCCGCACGTCGACCGGTCGCACACCGGGCAGCGGCGCTTCAGCAACAGGGACCTCGACTGGCTCGCCTTCGTCGGCAAACTGCGTCTCACCGGTATGCCGGTCGCCGACATGGTCCGCTACGCCGAGCTGGTCCGCGAGGGCGAGCACACCTTCGAACAGCGGCAGGAGCTGCTTCAGCAGACCCGGCGCGACGTGCGCGCGCGGATAACCGAGCTCCAGGACACCCTCGCCGTACTCGACTACAAGATCGACTTCTACGCCGGTGCGCATGCGCACCGCGCGTCGGAAAGGGCATCATGAGCATCGAGAAGATCAACACCGTGACGCTCGGCACCGCCGGACCCACGGTCGGTGTCCAGGGCTTCGGGGCCATGGGCATCAGCGAGTTCTACGGCGACACGGACGAGACGGCCGCCAGGGACACCCTCGAAGCGACCGTTGAGGCGGGCGTCACCCTCATCGACACCGCCAACGTGTACGGGCGCGGTGCCAACGAGATGTTCCTCGCGCCGTTCGTCGCGGCCCACCGCGACGAGATCACCCTCGCCACCAAGTTCGGCATAGAGCGCACCGACGATCCGAAGTACCGGGGCGTGCGCAACGAGCCCGCGTACATCAAGCAGGCCGTCGAGGACTCCCTGCGGCGCCTCGGCGTCGACGTCATCGACCTCTATTACATGCACCGCCACGACCCGGCCGTGCCGTTCGCCGAGTCCGTCGGCGCGATGGCCGAACTCGTCGCCGATGGCAAGGTCAAACACCTCGGCCTCAGCGAGGTCACCGGTGCCGAGCTGCGCGAGGCGCACTCCGTGCACCCCATCAGCGCGCTCCAGTCCGAGTGGTCGCTGTTCTCGCGCGACGTCGAGACGAGCGCCGCGGCCGTCGCCGCCGAGCTCGGTGTGGCCCTGGTGCCGTACTCACCGCTCGGACGCGGCTTCCTGACCGGCTCGTTCACCCAGGCGGACACGGAGCTCCAGAGCCAGGACTTCCGGCGCGGCATGCCGCGCTTCACCGGTGAGAACGCGGGCCGCAACGCGGCGCTCCTGGAACCGGTCCGCACAGTCGCGACGGCGCACGACGCGACGGTCGGGCAGATCGCGCTCGCGTGGGTGCGGCAGCGGGCCCAGGTGCACGGGCTGACCGTCGTACCGATCCCCGGGACGCGCAAGCGCACGCGCCTGCTGGAGAACGCGGCGGCCACGCGTATCACCCTCACGCCCGGTGAACTGGCGCTCCTGGAGCCGATCGCGGGCCAGGTCACGGGCGCCCGCTACGCGGACATGTCGTCGACGTCGTCGGCCCGGGAGTAGCGGGGTCGCCTCCGTCGGGGTTGGTGGTGCGGGCCGGTGTCCGGGTGCCCCTCCGAAGGCCCCGACCCCCGCCCCGTCGCCGACAACCGCAACCCAACAACCCCGCACCGCCGGACGGCAACCGGCCGGAGGCGACCCCGCGCCCGAGGCGCACCCCGCCGGAGGCGACCCGTCACAGCTCCGACAGCAGCTCCGCCTTCTTCGCGCTGAACTCCTCGTCCGTCACCAGTCCCGCCTCGTGCAGCTCCCCCAGGTGCCGGATCCGTTCGGCGATGTCCGCCGGGTCGCGGCGGCCCACCGGTACCGGGACCGGGACGGGGCCCGATTTGCGTACGGCCGCGAGGACCGCCGCCGCGAACGGCAGGGACTCGTGGACCGGGCCGTAGCCGAGGCCGAAGACCACGGCCGCCGGGTCGTGGTCGGCCTGGGCGGGCTGCTCGTGGTCGCCGTGGCGCAGCAGTCGCAGGTAGCCGTCGAAGACCTCGGGGGAGCGCCACTCGACCCCGCTCAGCTCCGAGACGGCGAAGCGCTGGTCGCCCGCCTTCCACTTCGCCGACGACGCCCCGGTCCAGAACCAGCGGAAGGAGACCTTGGAGCCGTCGAAGGACGCCTTGCCGTCGTACGCCTTGAAGTTCAGGGGCGCCGGGGGAGGGGCCACCAGATGGCGGTCGGCCGGCTCCTTCGTGGTGAGGGCGGCGCGCAGCTCGTCCGCGTAGTACTCCGCGAGCGTCTCGCGCTCCGCGGGCAGCACCAGCCGGTACGGATCGCCGGAGTCCTTGAGCTGGCCGGCCGCCGCCTCCATCAGCGGGTCGGCGCCGGGTCTGGGCACGGCGTGCAGCACCACCGTCCCGCGCTTGCCCGGGGAGAGCGTCACCGACTCCAACGCCTCGTGCGGTACACGCCGTTCGCGCAGTGCCTGGAAGAGCTTCGGCGTGCGTATCCCCCGTTCGAAGCGGATGAGCACGGAGTCGCTTTCGAACTCCCAGGTGGCATGAATTCCGGCCAGCACATCACCCATGTGCCTCATCGTAGGCGGCGCGGGGCCGCACGTCGCCCCTCGGCGAAACCGAGTTCTACGCGCGTCAGATCACTTCGCCGTCGGAGATTCCGCTCCGGCACCCGTCACCGTCGTCCGCACAACTGGTGTTCCGGTACGAACCGACCCCGATGTCCGCGAAGTTCCGCAGGCTCTCCGTGCCCGGCTCGAAATAGCCGGTGTGGCCGGCCGCGCCCCGCGCGGACAGCACCCGTGCGCCGAAGTCCGACGTCATCGGGTCGGCGCCGTGGCCGAGCCCGCCGACCTCCAGATACGGCACGGCCTGGATCCAGTCGTCGTTGTCCCGCATCGCCCAGACCCGGGCGCGGGAGTCCAGCTGGCCGGCCGACTCGGCCCGCATCCCGGGACTGCCCGCGACCGCCACGTCCGTGACCCGGGCGGGCAGCCGGCGCGCGGCGATGCCGCACACCACGGAGCCGTAGCTGTGGCAGATCAGCGAGACCCGCGAGGTGCCCGGCAGCGCCGAGGTGAGCGCCTTGAGGCGCCCGGCACCCTTCGACGCCAGCCGCCCGGTCACCGCGTCCACGCCGATCCCCGAGGGCGCCGTGTAGTCGGCCCACGCGATGACGGCGGTACGGGTACGGGGCGAGGCCGCGCGCTCCGCCTCGTACAGCGATCTGGCCATGCCGACGGGCGCGGTGTAGCGGCGCTTGGTCCGCTCGAAGGTCAGCAGGTTCGTGTCGGCGCCCGGGACGACCACCGAGACGCGCCTCGCGCTGTCGAGATCGCCGAAGACCTCCGCGGCGCGGCCGTCGCCGGTCGGGTCGAAGGCGAGGATCTGGCGGCCCTCGCCCGCCATCGACTCGAAGCGGTGCATCCGCCGGCCCGCCTGGTGCCGGCCCGCGACGGAGAGTCTGCTGTCGTCCATCCGTTCCCGCTCGACGTCCCGCGCCTGGATCACGGCCAGCCGGTTGGCGCGGTAGCGCAGTGTCAGGGGCGCGCCGTTGAGATTGCCCACCACAAGGGGGTACCGGTCGGCGAGCCCGGTCCGCTGCGCGGTGCTGAGCGAGGCGAAGAACGCGGCCAGCCGCTTCGGCGGGGCATGGGGGTCGGGCAGATCGAAGGGGCCGACGCGGCCCTTCTCCCACGCCGAGAGCGCCCTCATCCGTGCCGTGCCGTCTTCGCCGTGCCTCTGGAGAGCGGTCCATCCGGTGGAGGCCAGCATCACGAAGACCACGGCGAGTGCCAGCAGGGTGCGCCATGCGGTGAGGGAGGGGGAGGAGTCGAAGGAAGTCACTGCGCAACACAGTAGGAGACGCCCGGCGGCGCTCGTGACGGCCGTGAGGCAGATCACTCCCTGGAGAGGGATCAACTCGCGTTTGTTCACGCTCCGTCGGGGTAGTGCGCACGCACCGGTGCTCAGGTGTGGCGTACGTAACAGGGCGCAAGGTGTGAATCGGCCGCGCTCTCAGGGCGTCCGCGGGCGCCGCCAGTCACCCGCGAGCGTGGGCACGAGCTGGTCCAGATACGACTCCGTCAGCTCCTGGAGCCCCTCCAGGCCCGTCTCCCGCTGTCCCCACAGCCGGCCCGTCACCCGCATCACCCCGGAGAACGCGGCGACCGCCACCCGGGGCCGGGGATCCGTCTCCACATCGAGCCCCTCGCGCTCGGCGATCACCAGCGCGATCAGATCCTCCAGCTCCGTGGCGCGCCGCAGATGCGCGGCCAGCAGCGCGGGGGTGGATTCGATCATCCGGTACGTACGCAGGTGCACCTCGACCGGGACCAGGGCCTCGATCGCCTCGTTGATGGAGTTCCAGGCGCCCAGCACCGCGTTGCGCATGGCCTCGAACGGGGTCTCCCGGGCCGGGCGTTGACGCAGCTCCGCCACGAAGCGCGACTCCACCATGGACTGGATGGTGAAGGCGGCCTCCTCCTTGCTGGCGAAGTAGCGGAAGAAGGTGCGCTGGGAGACGTCGACCGCCTCGGCGATCTCGTCGACGGTCGTCTCCTCGTACCCCCGCGTCGTGAACAGCTCCAGGGCCGCCCGCAGCAGGGCGTCCCGCGTACGCTGCTTCTTCAGCTCCCGCAGTCCGGCCGGATGCCGTGCCGCCCGCTGCCCGTTCATCGTTCTCCGGTCCTCTTTCCCGTCACTTCTCGTCCACTTCGTACGCTGTCGTCGGCCCGAGGTGAGATGTGAGCCACGTGACAGTTACAGGCTAGTGAAATGGTTGGTCAACTGTCAGACGCTGTCATTAGTCTCGGGACATGACTAGTCAGACCACCGTCAAATCGGCGCCGAACGATCCGCGGGACGCGGCTCCGGGAGCCACGAAGGGCCTCCGCGGCCACCCCTGGCTGACGCTCTTCTCCGTCGCCATCGGCGTGATGATGGTCGCGCTCGACGGCACGATCGTCGCCATCGCCAACCCCGTGATCAAGGAGGACCTCGGCGCCACCTTCGCCCAGGTCCAGTGGATCACCAACGGCTACCTCCTCGCGCTCGCCGTCGCGCTCATCACCGCGGGCAAGCTCGGTGACCGCTTCGGCCACCGTCAGACCTTTCTGATCGGCATCGCGGGCTTCGCCGCGGCCTCCGCCGTCATCGGGTTCTCCGACAGCGTGGCGTTCGTCGTCGCCTTCCGCGTGCTCCAGGGCGTCTTCGGCGCCCTCCTGATGCCGGCCGCGCTCGGCCTGCTGCGCGCCACCTTCCCCGCCGAGAAGCTGAACATGGCCATCGGTATCTGGGGCATGGTCATCGGCGCCTCCACCGCGGGCGGCCCGATCGCCGGTGGTCTGCTCGTCGAACACGTCAGCTGGCAGTCCGTGTTCTTCATCAACGTGCCCGTCGGTGTCGTCGCCCTGGTCCTCGGCCTGGTGATCCTCAAGGACCACCGGGCGGCGAAGGCCCCCAAGTCCTTCGACGTCGTCGGGATCCTGCTGCTCTCGGCCGCGATGTTCTCCCTGATCTGGGCGATCATCAAGGCGGGCGAGTCCTGGGGCTGGAGCTCGGGCGGCACCTGGGCGTTCCTGGGCGCGGCGGTCCTGTGCTTCGTCCTGTTCGCGGTCTGGGAGACGAAGGTCAGGGAACCCCTCGTACCGCTGAGCATGTTCCGGTCCGTCCCGCTCAGCGCCGGCACGATCCTGATGGTGCTGATGGCGTTCGCCTTCATGGGCGGCCTCTTCTTCGTGACGTTCTATCTCCAGGGCGTCCACGGCATGAGCCCCGTCGACAGCGGTCTGCACCTGCTGCCCCTGACGCTCATGATGATCGTGGCCTCGCCCGTCGCGGGCCTGCTGATCACCAGGTTCGGACCACGGGTCCCGCTGGTCGGCGGCATGGTCGCCACGGCCGTCGCCATGTTCGGCATGTCCACCCTGTCGCCCGGGTCCGGCACGTTCGTGATGTCGCTCTGGTTCGCGCTGCTCGGCATGGGGCTCGCCCCGGTCATGGTCGGCGCCACCGAGGTCATCGTCGGCAACGCGCCGCTGGAGCTCTCCGGCGTCGCCGGCGGTCTCCAGCAGGCCGCGATGCAGGTCGGCGGCGCGCTCGGTACGGCGGTGCTCGGGGCCGTCATGTCCGCCAAGGTCAGCGCCGACCTCGAAGGCAACTGGCAGGACGCCGGCATCCAGCTGCCGCTGGACCCGTCCCTGGAACAGGCGGCCGAGATCGGCGTCGCCCCGCCGGCGCTGGCCGAGGCACCCGGCGTGACGCCGGACGTCTTCGCGAAGATCACCGGGGTCATGCAGGACACCTTCGTGTCCGGGATGAGCCTGGCGTTCCTCGTCGCCGGTGTGGTCGCGGTGGTCGCGGCGTTCGTCGCCACCCGGACCAAGCGCGGCGACAACGCGGACGCGGCCGGGGGCGGCGTGCACATCTGACGCGACGTCAACATGGTGCGATCCACCGCGACGGCCCCGCCCGGACATCCCGGCGGGGCCGTCGCCTGTTCGGGTGGAGTACGGCAAGATCCTCTTCCCGTGGGGCGGGCCGCCGGGTCAGAGTGCGGACAACTGATCGGCACCACACGGGGGTTCACCATCATGCGTACAGCCATGCGTACGACCATGCCTGTCACCCTTCTCACCGCGGCCACCCTGGCCGCCGCGACGGCCCTGCTGCCGGGCCCCGCCCCTGCCGCCGCGGCCGTCGCCGCCCCGCGCGACGCCTGCGGACCCGGCGAACTCTGTCTGTGGGGAAAACCGGATTTCCGCGGCGCCCGCCAGACCCATGAGCTCTTCCGCACCGAGATCCAGAGCTGCGTCCCGCTGCCGCCGGGCACCGACGCCCAGTCCCTGGTCAACCGCACCGGACGGCCCGTCACCACCTACCAGTCGCAGGAGTGCGAGGAGACCGGTGAGTTCGAGACGTACCCCGGCAACGGCACCTGGGTTCCCCAATCGCCCTACCGCGTACGGGCCTTCAAGGTCTGGGAGCGCTGAGCGGGGGTACGCGACTTTCCAGACAGCCCACATCAACCGACACAAGGAGTGATGATGACGGGCTTCGGAAACACCCGGACACGCAAGCACCCTCGTTCACGCGGCCGGATGGGGTCACGGAACGGGACGGACCGCGTGACCATCGGAATCATCGGCCTGGTCTTCGCCGTCGTGGGTCTGTTCGTCCTGTCGATCGTGCTCGGCCCGCTGGCCATCGTGCTGGGCTGGCTGGGCATGGGCCGACGCTGGAGCACCGCGTACATACCCGCGGTGATCGCCTTCGCGCTCGGCATCGTCGACACCGTACTGGCGCTGATGTGGCTGGCCTGAGCGGCCGTTTCGGCAGCCGGCAGCCAGCAGCCGGCCCCGTGTCCACGGGGCCGGCCACCGGCCGCGTACCGCTCGTTTCCTGACGCCTGTTACGCGTCGCCGCCCGCCGCGCCCGGGTCCGCCGCCGCCACGTCCAGCAGCTGGTAGCGGTCCACCGCCTGCTTCAGCACCGAGCGGTCCACCTTGCCCTCCCTGGCGAGCTCCGTGAGTACCGTCAGAGCGATCGACTCCGCGTCGATGTGGAAGAACCGGCGGGCCGCGCCACGCGTGTCCGCGAAGCCGAAACCGTCCGCGCCGAGTGACTGGTACGTCCCCGGCACCCAGCGCGAGATCTGGTCCGGCACGGACCGCATCCAGTCCGAGACCGCGATGAACGGGCCCTCGGCGCCGCCGAGTTTGCTCGTCACGTACGGAACCCGCTGCTCCTCCTCCGGGTGGAGCAGGTTGTACCGCTCCACCTCGACGGCCTCACGGCGCAGCTCGTTCCACGACGTCGCCGACCACACGTCCGCGCGCACGTCCCACTGCTCGGCCAGGAGCCGCTGGGCCTCGACGGCCCACGGCACGGCCACGCCGGACGCCATGATCTGCGCGGGGATCGAGCCGCTCTCGCCCTGCTTGAAGCGGTAGACGCCCTTGAGGAGGCCCTCGATGTCCACGTTCTCGGGCTCGGCCGGGTGCTGGATCGGCTCGTTGTAGACCGTCAGGTAGTAGAAGACGTTCGGGTCCTCGCCCGGGTGCGGCTGCCCGTACATCCGGCGCAGCCCGTCCTCCATGATGTGCGCGATCTCGTAACCGAACGCCGGGTCGTAGCTGACACAGCCCGGGTTGGTCGAGGCGAGCAGCTGCGAGTGGCCGTCGGCGTGCTGGAGCCCCTCACCGGTCAGGGTCGTACGCCCGGCGGTCGCGCCCAGTACGAAACCGCGCGCCAGCTGGTCGGCCATCTGCCAGAACTGGTCGCCGGTCCGCTGGAAACCGAACATCGAGTAGAAGACGTACACCGGGATCAGCGGCTCGCCGTGCGTCGCGTACGCCGAACCCGCCGCGATCAGCGACGCCGTACAGCCCGCCTCCGAGATGCCGTCGTGCAGCATCTGCCCGGTCGGCGACTCCTTGTAGGCGAGGAGCAGCTCACGGTCGACCGACTCGTACTGCTGGCCGAGCGGGTTGTAGATCTTCGCGCTCGGGAAGAACGCGTCCATACCGAACGTGCGGTACTCGTCGGGCGCGATCAGCACGAAACGCTTGCCGATCTCCTTGTCCCGCATGAGGTCCTTCAGCACCCGCACGAACGCCATGGTCGTGGCGATCGACTGCTGGCCGGACCCCTTCTTCGCAGCCGCGTACGCCTTATCGCCCGGCAGCTGAAGCGCCTTCGAGCGCACCAGACGGGTCGGTACATAGCCGTCCAGGCTCTTGCGCCGGTCGTGCATGTACTGGATCTCTTCCGAGTCCCTGCCCGGGTGGTAGTACGGCGGCTGCCCGTCCTCCAGCTCGGTGTCGCTGATCGGCAGATGCAGCCGGTCGCGGAAGTGCTTCAGGTCGGCGACCGTCAGCTTCTTCATCTGGTGCGTGGCGTTGCGGCCCTCGAAGTTCGGCCCCAGCGTCCAGCCCTTCACCGTCTGCGCCAGGATCACCGTCGGCTGGCCCTTGTGCGCCTTGGCCGCCGCGTACGCCGCGTACACCTTCTTGTGGTCGTGGCCGCCGCGTCCCAGATGCAGGATCTGCTCGTCCGACATGTTCTCGACCATGGCACGCAGCCGCTGGTCGTCACCGAAGAAGTGCTCGCGGATGTACGCGCCTGTCTCCGTGGCGTACGTCTGGAACTGGCCGTCCGGCGTTGTGTTCAGCCGGTTGACCAGCACACCGTCGCGGTCCTGCGCGAGCAGCGGGTCCCAGGAGCGGTCCCAGACGAGCTTGATCACATTCCAGCCGGCGCCGCGGAACTGCGACTCCAGCTCCTGGATGATCTTGCCGTTGCCGCGCACCGGGCCGTCGAGCCGCTGGAGGTTGCAGTTGACGACGAAGGTCAGATTGTCCAGGCCCTCACGGGCCGCGATCGAGAGCTGGCCCAGCGACTCCGGCTCGTCCATCTCGCCGTCGCCCAGATACGCCCACACATGCGACCTGGAGGTGTCCGCGATGCCGCGGGCCTCCATGTAGCGGTTCATCCGGGCCTGGTAGATCGCGCCCAGCGGGCCGAGTCCCATCGAGACGGTCGGGAACTCCCAGAAGTCCGGCATCAGCCGCGGATGCGGGTAGCTGGACAGCCCGTCCGGGGCCTTCGACTTCTCCTGGCGGAACGCGTCGAGCCGCGCCTCGCTGAGCCGGTCGAGCAGGAAGGCGCGGGCGTAGATGCCCGGGGACGCGTGTCCCTGGAAGAAGATCTGGTCGCCGCCGTCGCCGCGGTCCTTGCCCCGGAAGAAGTGGTTGAAGCCCACGTCGTACAGGGAGGCGGAGGACGCGAAGGTGGCGATATGGCCGCCGACGCCGATCCCCGGGCGCTGCGCGCGGGAGACCATCACCGCGGCGTTCCACCGGGTCGCGTTGAGGATCTTCCGCTCGATCTCCTCGTTGCCGGGGAAGAACGGCTCGTCCTTGGTGGCGATCGTGTTGACGTAGTCGGTGCTGCGCATCTCGGGCACGGCCACGCGCTTCTCGCGCGCGCGCTCGATCAGGCGGAGCATCAGATAGCGGGCGCGCTCACGCCCCCGTTCGTCGACGGCGGCGTCGAGCGAGTCGAGCCACTCCTGGGTCTCCTCCGGATCGAAGTCCGGGACCTGGCTGGGAAGGCCGCCAATGATGATCGGGTTGCGATCGGATCCGGAAGCCACACTTTTCCTTCGCTGTTCGGGTCGTGTCGCGCCCCGCATCCTGGCCGGTCGTCCGACCGGTCACACCATCCATGCGGAACGCGCCTGTGGGTTCTGCTGGTACTGCTGGTACTGCGCTGGTACTGCGCTGGTGCTCGGGGGTGCTTGCCTCTTCTGCCGCCAGGGAACAGGCACGTAAGCGGGCCGTACGGCGCTATCCATCGTGTACCGCGACGACGGAAACGTCACCTCTACCGAGGGGTAACCCGCACACTGCGACGAATTCCGCGCGACAACGTCGCCCGCTTGGTCGTCCACCGTGTTCCGGGTCCGGCCAAACCGGCATCTTACGCCCAAGACGGCAATGCGTTTCGTTCGGTCGTTCGGACCTGATTGGCCTACCGAAGCCGCGTAGGATGACAAAAAGGGAAGAAGTTCTCCCCGGCCATCACGGGCCGTGTCAGCGGGGTGTCAGGAGATGCGGTGAAGCGGCCCGGAACGTACCCGTTTCGGCGGTCTCGGCCGTCGGGTACTTGCGCGATCCGCCCGGCCCGTGTGGACTACGGCCAGCGCCCCGCGTACGCGCGTGGCTGAAGCATTTTCCAAAACATGATCAGGAGGCAATCCGTGAGCGCGACCGCGGACCACGCGGAGGAACGGACCAACGTTGCCGCGAGGCTTGGGTTCGAACCCGGACAGGTGGTCCAGGAGATCGGCTACGACGAGGACGTCGAGCAGGAGCTCCGTGAGTCCATCGAGGCCGTCATCGGCCAGGAGCTCGTCGACGAGGACTACGAGGACGTGGCCGACGCCGTCGTCCTCTGGTTCCGGGACGACGACGGCGACCTGACGGACGCGCTGGTGGACGCCATCGGTCTGATCGACGAAGGCGGGGCGGTCTGGCTGCTGACGCCCAAGACCGGCCGTGACAACTACGTCGAGCCCAGCGACATCAACGAGGCCGCACAGACCGCCGGCCTGGCGCAGACCAAGAGCATCAACGCCGGCAAGGACTGGACCGGCAGCCGACTGGTCACGCCCAAGGCGGCGAAGTCCAAGCGCTGAGAACCGGCGCCGCATCCGAGCGCGAAAGCCGAAGCGGCGGCCGGGCAGACCTGCCTCGCAAGCCTCGCACGCACTGACGGCCCCCGCCGGCACCCCGCCGCCGGGGGCCCTTGCGTAGGGTGGCGGAGTGGTCCGCCGATGGGGGAGCGCGGCCGACGAGGGAGAGAGTGGCGGGATGGGGACTGGGACAGCGGCCGGTACGGGACCGGCGGGGATCGGGGCAGGTGTGCGGGCGCCGGACTTCACCCTGAAGGACAACCACGGGCGGACCGTACGGCTCTCCGACTTCCGGGCCGGGCCCGACGACGACGGCAGGAACGTCGTGCTGGTCTTCTATCCGTTCGCCTTCACCGGCGTCTGCACCGGTGAGCTCGGGGCGCTCCGGGACGAGCTGCCCACCTTCGTCAACGACGACACCCAGCTGCTTGCGGTGTCCACCGACTCCATCCACACCCTGCGGATCTTCGCCGACCAGGAGGGCCTTGAGTACCCGCTGCTGTCGGACTTCTGGCCGCACGGGCAGACCTCGCGGGCATACGGGATCTTCGACGAGGACAAGGGCTGCGCGCTGCGCGGCACCTTCGTCATCGACAGGACGGGCGTGGTGCGCTGGACGGTCGTCAACGACCTGTCGGACGCACGTGACGTAGGCGAGTACGTCAAGGCCCTTGCCGCTCTGTGACGACAACTCGCCATCTGTGATCGCGATCTTTCGGGAAAACCCTTGTGGGAGCGGGGTTGTCCGCTGTAAACCGCACAAGGGGTGGGAACCGGTCACTAGGATCCACTCGTTGATCCGATGCCACATGCACCAGGGGGCGCGCTACGCGCGGTGACGGCCGCCGACACGGCCGGTGCCGGGGCGGCGCCCCTGTGAAACTCATCAAGGGAGGACTCGTGGGAGTCAGCCTCAGCAAGGGCGGCAACGTCTCGCTGACCAAGGCCGCGCCCAACCTGACCGCGGTCACCGTGGGTCTGGGCTGGGACGTCCGCACGACCACCGGTAACGACTTCGACCTCGACGCCAGCGCTCTGCTGACGAACGCCGAGGGCAAGGTCACGAGTGACGGAAACTTCGTCTTCTTCAACAACCTCAAGAGCCCCGACGGCTCGGTCGAGCACACCGGCGACAACCTCACCGGTGAGGGCGAGGGTGACGACGAGGCGATCAAGGTCAACCTCGCCGCGGTCCCCGCGGAGGTCGACAAGATCGTGTTCCCGGTCTCGATCTACGAGGCGGAGAACCGCCAGCAGTCCTTCGGCCAGGTGCGCAACGCGTTCATCCGCGTTGTCAACCAGGCGGACAACAACGAACTGGCTCGGTACGACCTGACCGAGGACGCGTCGACGGAAACGGCGATGGTCTTCGGAGAGCTTTACCGAAATGGCGCCGAGTGGAAGTTCCGCGCCATCGGACAGGGGTATGCCTCTGGCCTGCGTGGCATCGCGCAGGACTTCGGCGTCAACGTCTGAGCCGCTGATCCGTTGTCCGGCGTCGCACATCCGAGTGCGGCGCCGGACGCGCCTCACTGTGCGGGGGGCCCGCCCCCGCACACGCACCACGCACCACGAGCACGGCGTCAGGCGCGCCGTGCCCGGCACCACGTCACCTCGGGGAGGACTCACCAATCATGGGCGTCACACTCGCCAAGGGGGGCAATGTCTCCCTCTCCAAAGCCGCACCGAACCTCACCCAGGTGTTGATCGGTCTCGGCTGGGACGCACGCTCCACCACCGGAGCGGACTTCGACCTCGACGCCAGCGCGCTGCTCTGCCAGTCAGGGCGAGTGCTCGGCGACGAGTGGTTCATCTTCTACAACAACCTCACCAGTCCCGACGGTTCCGTCGAGCACACCGGTGACAACCTGACCGGTGAGGGCGACGGCGACGACGAGTCCCTGCTGGTCAACCTCCCCGCCGTACCCGCCAATGTCGACAAGATCATCTTCCCGGTGTCCATCCATGACGCCGAAGTCCGGGGACAGACCTTCGGCCAGGTCAGCAACGCGTTCATCCGCGTCGTCAACCAGGCGGACGGTCAGGAACTGGCGAGGTACGACCTCACCGAGGACGCCTCGACGGAGACCGCGATGATCTTCGGCGAGCTCTACCGCTATGGGGGCGAGTGGAAGTTCCGTGCGGTGGGACAGGGGTACGCGTCGGGTCTTCGGGGCATCGCTCTAGACTTCGGGGTCAACGTTTCGTAAAGCAGTGCTCTGCGCGGGGGAAAACCCGTTAGATACCAGATGGGGTAGCCAGTGATCCTGAAAACCTTCGGCTGGTCGTTCGCCATTACGGCGCTCGGCCTTGCCTTCGCGGCCTGGCAGTGGGGGTGGGAGGCGTTCGGGATCGTACTGATCCTGTCGATCCTTGAGATCTCCCTGTCGTTCGACAACGCCGTTGTCAATGCAGGGATCTTGAAGAAGATGAATGCCTTCTGGCAGAAGATCTTCCTCACGGTCGGCATCTTGATCGCCGTGTTCGGTATGCGGCTGGTGTTCCCCGTCGCCATTGTGGCGATCAGTGCCAAGGTCGGCCCCATCGAGGCCGTCGAGCTGGCGCTGGACAATCCCGAGAAGTACGAGTCGCTCGTCACCGACGCGCACCCGGCGATCGCCGCCTTCGGTGGCATGTTCCTTTTGATGATCTTCCTGGACTTCATCTTCGAAGAGCGTGACATCAAGTGGCTCGGCTGGCTGGAGCGTCCGCTGGCGAAGCTCGGCAAGGTCGACATGCTGTCGGTCTGCGTCGCGTTGGTCATTCTGCTCATCACCGCGATGACGTTCGCCACGCACGCGCACACCAGTACCGGGTACGCGGACAAATCGGCGACGGTCCTGCTCTCCGGTGTCGCGGGTCTGATCACTTACCTCGTCGTCAACGGGCTCTCCAGCTTCTTCGAGGACAAACTCGAAGAGGAGGAGGAGCGCGAACACGAGGAGGAGGAGAAGGCCAAGGCCGAAGGGAAGCAGGTCTCGGCCATCGGTCTCGCCGGCAAGGCCGCGTTCTTCCTCTTCCTCTACCTCGAAGTCCTGGACGCCTCCTTCTCGTTCGACGGAGTCATCGGCGCCTTCGCCATCACGAACCACATCTTCTGGATGGCGCTCGGCCTCGGTATCGGCGCGATGTACGTCAGGTCGCTCACCGTCTACCTCGTCCGCCAGGGCACGCTCGACGACTACGTCTACCTGGAGCACGGCGCGCACTACGCGATCGGCGCGCTCGCCGGGATCCTGCTCATCACCATCGAGCACGAGATCAGCGAGATCATCACCGGCCTCATCGGTGTGGTGCTGATCGCCGCCTCGTTCTGGTCATCCGTGGTCCGCAACAAGCGAGTTGAGTCCGAAGGTGACGAGGATTCGGAGGACAAGGCAACAGTCGCTGTCTGAGTCCCTCTCCGGGGTGTGACCAGGAGGGGATAGCGGGAACGCTCTGAGCGGGGCGGCCTGAGGCGGAAGCCTTCCGGCCGCCCCGCTGTTCATGTTCTGTACGGCAACGGATGGTGGGGGTGGGGTGGGCATGGCC
This sequence comes from Streptomyces sp. NPDC058665, assembly GCF_042714995.1. Classification (NCBI taxonomy): domain Bacteria; kingdom Bacillati; phylum Actinomycetota; class Actinomycetes; order Kitasatosporales; family Streptomycetaceae; genus Streptomyces; species Streptomyces sp. NPDC058665. Next base: position 116,627 of record NZ_JBHXRX010000019.1, on the reverse strand, counting down.
TTCTGGGACAATCTATGGCGAGGCAAGGCATCGCAGTTCGATTCGGGCAGCGCCTCGACGAACTCGATCGAGCTGACGAAGCGCAATCCGTCGGTCTCGCTCACCAAGCAGGGCGCGGCCACCGGGAACCTGCGGGTCAACCTGTCGTGGCGGATGCGTACTTCGGACATCGAGGGAGGGTCGAGGCAGGGCGGCGGACTGCTGCGGCACCCCTTCAAGTTCTTCAAGCCCGATGTGGTGCAGGCGCACACCCTGGGTGTGGTGAACGTCGACCTGGACATCGGCTGCATGTACGAACTGGCCGACGGCAGCAAGGGAGTTGTGCAGCCGCTCGGCGGATTCTTCGGCAGCCTGAACGAGCCGCCGTACATCAAACTCAGCGGTGACGACCGCTTCGGCGCCCCCTCCGGCGAGACGATATTCATCAACCTCGACCACCGGGAAGAGATCAAGAGGCTGCTGGTCTTTGTCTACATCTACGACCGCACGCCGGCCTTCGACCGGACCCATGCCAACGTCACGCTCTACCCGAGCAACGGCCCACGCGTCGAGATCGAACTGGACGAGCGGGCCCCGCAGGCGCGGTCCTGCGCGGTCTTCTCGATGCAGACCGTGAAGGGCGAACTGGTGGTGCGCCGCGAGGTGAAATTCGTGTACGGCTTCCAGGCGGAGCTGGACCGGTTGTACGGCTGGGGCCTGCAGTGGGGACGGGGCTACAAGACGAAGACCTGAGGCGCCGGCCACCCGCAGCGACGGCCCCGGCCGGCGCTGGTGGCCCGCGCTAGGGCTGGGGACGTACGAACTGCGGCCCCATCGGCGGCAGCCGGAAGCTGGGATCGGGCGCGGGAGCCGCCGCCGCGGCCGGCTGCGGATAGCCGTACGCCGGGGCGGCCTGCGGCAGCGGCGGTGCCTGCGGCGGCTGGGGACCCGGGGCGGGCGCGTGCGGGTAGCCGTAACCGGACTGCGCCGACGCCGGCTGCGGGTAGCCGTAGGCCGGCTGGCCCGACGCGGGCTGCGGATACCCGTAGCCGGGCTGCCCCTGCGGCTGTCCGGGGAACTGCGGCCGGTGCGCGGGCGGTGCCTGCGCGGCGCCGTGCGCCGCGGCGTGGTGAGCGGGCGGGCCGGGCAGCTGCGCGGTCTCCCCCTCCGAGCCCGGCGCCGCGCGGCCGGCCCCGTCGGCCCCTTCCGTCTCGTCGACCGAGATCCCGAAGGCCGTGGCCAGCCCGATCAGACCGGTCGGATAGCCCTGGCCCACGGCCCGGAACTTCCACCGGTTCCCGCGCCGGTAGAGCTCGCCGCAGATGATCGCGGTCTCCTCGCCCGTCTCCGGTCGCACATCGAAGACGGCCAGCGGGTCGCCGTCGGCCTGCCCCGCGTCGTACAGCAGGACCTGAAGGTCCCGTACGTGCTGGAAGCTCGCCCCGTCCGACGACGCCGCGAGCACCACCTGGTCTACGCTCGGATCGAGGGCGGCCAGATCGGCCTCGACGGTGTCGGTCAGTCCCTCGGGCACCTGCTTCTTCGGCAGCCGCCTCACCAGGCCCGACGGGTGACGGGGCTGGTTGTAGAAGACGAAGTCCTCGTCGGAGCGCACCCGCCCCTCAGGGCCCAGCAGGAGCGCGGACGCGTCCACGTCGGGGATCCCCGCCCCCGGGCTCCAGCGCAGCACGGCCCTCACGGCCATGGCATCGAGGGGAACGTTCGAGCCCTTCACCATCGCGTGCGTCATGCCCGTCATCCTGCCTCCCCGCAGGCCGCGCGGACAACGTGGGGGCATGGTGGAGAGGAGCGTGGCGGGCGCGGGACAGGGGCGAGAAGTGGACGAGTTACCTGAAATTCATGCACGGGAGGAACTCTTGACTGCCGTCCATACGTACTATTACCGGCCACATGTCAACGCGACCACCGTGGCAGTACGGGGGAATTAAATGCGTCACTTCGGGCATATTCCGCCCACTGCACGGCAAGCGTTGTTCCATCGCGAGCCCGACGAGTTCACCTCGGCCTCCCCGGCCCACATGCTGTCGACCGCCCTCGGAGCCACCCTCTACAGCCCCGCGACCAGGCCGCGGCTGGCGGACGACGTGGTCAAGATGGCGGGGCGGGGGGTCGTGTCGATGGTGCTGTGCCTGGAGGATTCCATCGACGACTCCGAGGTGGAGTGGGCCGAGGGGAATCTGGTCAGGCAGCTCGCCGACCTCCACGGGCGCGGTGCGGAGCTGCCGCTTCTGTTCGTCCGCGTCCGTGAACCGGACCAGATCCCCGACCTCGTACGCAGGCTCGGCCCCGCGGCCCGGATCCTGTCCGGATTCGTACTGCCGAAGTTCACGGATGAGCGGGGGGTACCGTTTCTTGAGGCACTGATTTCGGCCGAACATGAGAGCGGGCTCCGGCTCTTCGCCATGCCCGTACTGGAGTCGCCCGAGCTGCTGCATCTGGAGACGCGGGCAGACACCCTCGCCGGCATCGCGCGTACGGTCGACAAGTACCGGGACCGGGTGCTGGCGCTGCGGCTCGGCGTCACGGACTTCTGCTCCGCGTACGGGCTCCGCCGCTCGCCCGATATGACCGCGTACGACGTACGCGTCATCTCCGCCGTCATCGCCGACGTGGTGAACGTCCTCGGCCGCTCCGACGGCACCGGCTTCACGATCACCGGCCCGGTCTGGGAGTACTTCCGGGTCCACGAGCGGATGTTCAAGCCGCAGCTGCGCCAGAGCCCCTTCCTCGCGGGACGGGCCGAGGAACTGCGCACGGCGCTCATCGAGCACGACCTCGACGGGCTGCTGCGCGAGATCCAGCTGGACCAGGCCAACGGTCTGGTGGGCAAGACCTGCATTCATCCCTCGCATGTCATGCCCGTGCACGCGCTGTCGGTGGTCAGTCACGAGGAGTTCAGCGACGCCCAGGACATCCTGCGGCCGGAGCGGGGCGGGGGAGGAGTGCTGCGTTCCTCGTACACGAACAAGATGAACGAGGTGAAGCCCCACCGCGCATGGGCAGAACGAACCATGCGGCGCGCCGAGGTGTTCGGCGTCGCGAAGGCGGACATCGGCTTCGTGGAGCTGCTGGCCGCCGGGCTGGTGGCGTGAGCGGGCGGGGCGGCGCGGCGCCGAGGAACGACGGACCGGTCGACGGGCCCGCTGATGGACCGGAAGGGCCGGTCGACGTAGGGACCGAGAAGGCAGAGGAGAACGGCAACGTGACGTGGTCGGGGTCGTGGGTCGCCGAACGGCTCGGCATAGAGCTCGTCGGCGGGGACGAACTGCGTGAGCTGCTGGGCGTGGCCCTGCGGCGCAACCCCAAGCGCGCCCATCTCCTCGTCTCGAACGTCCTCGGCAAACACGTCCCCCAGCGGCCGTCCGTCGTCCACGGCGCCGGTGTCGCCCTCGGCGAACGCGTACGGGACCTGCTGGGCGACGCCGTGGAGGAGACCGTGATCCTCGGTTACGCGGAGACCGCGACCGGTCTCGGACACTCGGTGGCCGACGGGGTGGCGGATGCCCCATATCTGCACTCCACCCGGCGCCCGGTGCCGGGAGTCGCCTCCGCGGGCGGTTTCGAGGAGTCCCACTCGCACGCCACCTCGCATCTGCTGCTGCCGGAGCGGCCCGATCTGCTGGCGGGGGACGGCCCGCTGGTCCTCGTGGACGACGAGTTCTCCACCGGGAACACGGTTCTCAACACGATTCGCGCGCTGCACGCCCGCTATCCGCGCCGGTGGTACGTGATCGTGGCTCTCGTCGACATGCGCTCGGCCGCCGACCAGGGGCGGCTCGCGGAATTCGCCCAGGACATCGGCGCCCGGGTCGACCTGGTGGCGATGGCATCGGGCACGGTCAGCCTCCCGGAGGGCGTCCTGGCACGGGGCCAGGCACTGGTCGCGGAGCACGACTCCGCTCCGGGGACGGCTCAGAGGGCTCCTGACCCGACGGCGGACGCGGCGGACGGCGACGTCGTGCGCGTGCCGCTCGGCTGGCCCGCCGGGCTGCCCGACGGCGGGCGGCACGGCTTCACGCCCGCCCACCGCGCCCGTCTGGAGGCCGCCGCGCCCGGCATGGCCGCCGCGCTCACCCGTGACATCGGCGACGCCCGGCGCGTCCTCGTCCTCGGCTTCGAGGAGCTGATGTACGCGCCCCTGCGCCTCGCACTGGAGCTGGAGCGGTCTCTCCCCAGCACCGAGGTCCGCTACTCGACCACGACGCGCTCGCCCGTACTCGCCGTGGACGACCCCGGCTACGCGATACGCAGCCGCCTCGTCTTCCCGGCCCACGACACCGCGGCCTTCCCGGCCGGCGCCGACGACGGCGCGGGCGACCGGTACGCCTACAACGTGGCCGGCGGTGGCTTCGACGCCGTCGTCGCGGTCGTCGACTCCCTGGGCGACTCCCCGGAGCTGCACGCCCCCGGCGGTCTGCTCGCACAGCTCGCGGCCCATGTCCCGCGTGTCCTGCTCGCCGTCGTTCCCACGTACCTTCCCGCCCTCCCGCCCGCCGACGACCTTCCGTACGCCGCCGCCCTTCCGCACGTCCCCGACCGGCAGGAATCCCCCATGCTGCCCGACCCCCTGCGTGGCCCCGCCTTCTCCTCGTACGCCGCGGACGACGTCGGCTGGCTCCTCCAGGACCTCTCCGACGTGGAACTGGAAGCCCCGACCGAGGAGCGCGAAGAGGCGATCCAGAGCGGCGGCGCGCACTACGCGGAGTCCCTGCCCGTCGAGTACCAGCCGAGCGCCGAGTATCAGGAACTCTTCCGGTCCGCGCTCGCGGCCTCCGCCGCCCGTATAGCCCGCGCGGTCGGCACCGTCACCGAGACCGTGCTGGCCGAGCACCCGCAGCGCTACGCGGACCCCGCCTCGCGAGAAGCCACGCAGGCCCTGCCCGTCCTGGTCTCCCTCGCCCGCGCGGGCACACCCGTGGGTGTCCTGATGCGCCGCTGGGCCCAGCACCGGCACGGCCTGGATCTGCCGCACTACGCCATCTCCATCGTGCGCGGCCGGGGCATCGACACCAACGCCGTCCGCTGGCTCGCGGCCCACCACGACCCGGCCGACATCGTCTTCGTCGACGGCTGGACCGGCAAGGGCGCCATCACCCGCGAACTGGCCGACGCGCTGGCCGAGTTCGGCGACTTCCACCCGGAGATCGCGGTGCTCGCCGACCCCGGCGGCTGCGTGCGGACCTACGGCACCCGTGAGGACTTCCTCATCCCCTCCGCCTGCCTCAACTCCACCGTCTCCGGCCTCATCTCCCGCACCGTCCTGCGCGCCGACCTCGTCGGCCCGTACGACTTCCACGGTGCGAAGCACTACCGCGAACTCGCCGGCGCCGATGTGTCCGGCTACTTCCTGGACGCCGTGGCCGCCCGCTTCGACGATGTCGCCGACGCGGTGGACACCGAGGCCAAGGAACTTCTCTCCACCGACCGGGCACCCACCTGGGAAGGCTGGGCCGCCGTCGAGCGGATCAGTGAGGAGTACGGCATCCACGACGTGAACCTCGTCAAACCCGGCGTCGGCGAGACCACCCGCGTCCTGCTGCGCCGCGTCCCCTGGAAGATCCTCGCCAAGCGCGGCGCGGGAGCCGACCTCGATCATGTCCGGCTGCTCGCCGCGCAGCGCGGCGTACCGGTGGAAGAGGTCGACGGACTGCCCTACACCTGCGTAGGGCTGATCCACCCCCGCTACACGCGCGGCGCCACCGGCGCGGACGGTACGGCGGTGGCGACCTCGTGAACGCGCCCACCCCTTCACCGGCGCTGGTCGCCAGCGACCTCGACCGCACCCTCATCTACTCGGCCGCCGCGCTCCAACTGGCCGTGCCGGACGCCGAGGCCCCGCGTCTGCTCTGCGTCGAGATCTACGAGGGCCGGCCCCTGTCGTACCTGACGGAGACGGCCGCCGGGCTGCTGGAGAACCTCGCGGCCACCTCGGTCTTCGTCCCCACCACGACCCGCACTCGCGAGCAGTACTTCCGCATCCATCTGCCGGGCCCCGCCCCGGAGTTCGCGATCTGCGCCAACGGCGGGCACCTCCTGGTCGACGGCGAGTCCGACCCCGCGTGGCAGACCCAGGTGAAGGAACACCTCGCCGCGAGCTGCGCACCGCTCGCGGAGGTCAGACGACACCTCCTCGCCGCCGCCGACCAAGCGTGGCTGCTCAAGGAGCGCATCGCCGAGGACCTGTTCGCCTACCTCGTGGTCGACCGCGCGCTGCTGCCCGACGGCTGGGTGAAGGAGCTCTCCGAATGGGCGGACGGCCGTGGCTGGACGGTCTCCCTCCAGGGCCGCAAGATCTACGCCGTACCGCGTCCGCTGACCAAGTCCGCCGCGATGCGCGAGGTCGCCCGCCGCACCGGCGCGGCCCTGACCCTCGCGGCCGGCGACTCCCTCCTCGACGCGGACCTGCTGCTCTCCGCGGACCAGGGCTGGCGCCCCGGCCACGGTGAGCTGGCGGACACCGGCTGGAACGCCCCGCACGTGGAGACGCTGACGGAGACGGGGGTGGCGGCGGGGGAGGAGATCCTGCGGCGGCTCACTCGCGCCGCTTCTCGTTCCGGGACCTGATCAGCCGTCTGATCACGAAGGCCACGAGCGCGAGCGCGACGACGCCCAGGACCAGCTGCGAGTACGTGGCGACATGCCCGCTCACCTTTTTCCAGTTCTCGCCGAGCGCGTAACCGGCCATGATGAACGCGGTGTTCCAGATCGCGCTGCCGAGTGCGGTCAGGCCCACGAAGGTGGGCAGCGGCATTCTCTCCACGCCCGCGGGCACGGAGACGAGGCTGCGGAAGACGGGCACCATCCGGCCGAGGAGGACGGCCTTCCTGCCGTGCCGGCCGAACCAGTCATCGGCCCTCTCCAGGTCCCGCCTCTTCACCAGCGGGACCTTGGACGCGAGAGTGACTGTTCTGTCCCGGCCGAGCCACGCGCCCAGCCAGTACAGGACGAGCGCGCCCACGACCGAGCCCGCCGTCGTCCACAGCACCGCCGCGGCCAGATTCAGCTTTCCGGCGCCGGCCGAGAAGCCCGCCAGCGGCAGGATGACCTCGCTGGGCAGCGGAGGGAACACGCTCTCCAGGGCGATCGCCAGTCCCGCGCCCGGGGCTCCGAGCGTGTCCATCAGGGTGTTGACCCACTGCTCGGGGCTGCTCGCGATCATCACTCCCACGTCGGACGGCTCCTCGGGCACGCTGATCGAGGCGGCCTCGCCGGGCGGGGACGGACCGCCTCAGCGCCTGGGCGCGGTCGGAGAGCTACGAGCAGCAGCCCCCACCGCAGCAGCCTCCGCCACCCGCGGAGGGGCCGGGTGCGGCGGCGGCCGGTGAGCCCTTCGCCGAGCCGCCGACCGCGACGGTGGACAGCAGCTTCACCGTGTCCTGGTGGCCGGCGGGGCAGGTGGCCGACGCCGATGACTCGGCCATGGGACGGCTGAGTTCGAAGGTGGTGTCGCAAGGACGGCAGCGGTACTCGTAACGAGGCATGGGGCCAGGTTAGCCGGATGGCCGGTGCCCGCCCTGCCGGTGGGAGGTCACGGCACGGTGGGCGTGGACCGCGCGCTTCCCGGCGGCGTCCCGGGCGCGCCGCTCGTGCTCGACCTGGGTCGGATGGCGGGCCCGCCAGTAGGGATTGTCGTGCGGCAGACTGCCGCTGACTCTCCCGAACATGCCGAAGAACATGAGCAGCACGCCCACCACAAAGCTGAACAGCACGTTCTGGATGCGGAAGGCGAGGGGGTTGAATCCGCTGTCGATCAGCGCGAGATTCACGAAGCCGCTGAGGATGAACAACAGGCCGAGGATCATGTTCAGGGTCGATGCGAAGTTCTTGCCGATCAGCATGCCGACGAAGAGCAGGACGCCGACGCAGATGGACAGGACGCTCAGCGCGCCGTTGGTGTTCAGACCGGCGGTGGTGTGGCTGCCGGTGCCGAAGACACCGATCTGGTTGACCAGCCCGAGGATGCCGAACACGAGCAGCACCAGACCGATCAGTCCCGCGCCGATCCGGTAGACCGTGCTCAGGCGGTGGTCGACGGGCAGATGTTCGTCGAGCCTGACCCGCCGCTTCCGCTTCCGCTGCCCTGTGGGCGGGCGGGAAAGGGTCCCGTGACCGGACATGTGCGGCCCCCTTCAGCCATGCGTGCCGGCGTGCGTGCCGGTGTCCCTGCGTATTTCAAGGATCGGCCCGGCGGGACGAGGGGACAAATCGGGCGGTTGTGGGGGTGGTGGCTGGGTGGACCCGCGTAGGAGCAGGCCGGGCACGCGTACGACGGGACCGGCGTGGGCGCCGCTCAGGCCCCCGCGCCCCGCTCGTCCCGGATCTCGCCGACGACACGGGATGCCGTGTTCCGTACCGCTTCCATCTCCGTCAGGAAGTGCCACCAGTCGGGATGCCGCCCCTCCAGCCCGGCCACCGCCCGGTCCAGCCGCACCACGGCGTCGTCCAGCGGGCGCGCGTGCCGGGGATCGGGCGTGTTGCGGCCGGCCATCGCGAGCCGTTGCGCGTCCCGTACGGCGAACCGCGTCCGGTCGATCTCCTGCTGCGGGTCCTTCGACACGGCGTTGAGCCGCCGCAGCCGGTCACCGGCGGCCGACACGGCCTCGTCAGTGGAGTTCAGCAGCGCCCGTACCGTGCTGAGCAGGGCCGTAGCGTCCGGCCACCGCTGCTCCTCGCGCGCCTTGGCGGCCTCCTTCAGCTTCTCCTCCGCCTGGTGCACGGAGGTCCCCGCCTGCTCGGGCACGGACTGGAGGTCCTGCCAGCAGGCGGCGCTGAACCGGCGCCTCAGCTCGCTCAGAACCGGCTCCACCGTGCCCGCGCGCGTCGTCAGGGCCTGTGCGCGCGTGCGCAGCGACACCAGCCGCCGGTCGATCTCCGCCGCGCGCTCGGGCAGCTGCTCGGCCTCGGCCCGTACGGCCTCGGCGTCCCGCAGCACCCGGTCGGCGCGCTGAATGGTCTCGGCCACGCCGTGCCGGCCGGCGCCCTGGTTGAGCTTGGTCAGCTCCGGGCCGAGCGTGGCCAGCCGCGCGGCGAGGTCGTCGGCGCGCAGACCTGAGCCGCGTACCGCGTCGAGGGCGTTGCTCGCCGCGAGCAGCGTCTGCCGCGCCCGCTCCACGGCGGGCGCCAGCCGCGCGAGCTGGGTCTCCGCCTTGTCGAGCAGCGGGCCGAGCCCGCGCTCGAAGCGGTCGAGTTCGCCCTTGACCCGTACGAGCTCGTCCTTGGCCTTGGTCAGTTCCGTACGGGCCGTCGACGCGACGGACGGTTCCAGGTCGTCCCGGTCCAGGTCGTGCGCGTCGACGGCGCTGATGTAGCCGCTGCTGGCCTCGTCGATCCGCCGTCCCAGCGCCGCGAACTCGTCCGCGACCCGGCGGGCACCCGGCGAGGTGTCCACCGCGGTGATCGTTTCTATCGAGATGCGCAGGTCACGCTGGGCGGTGTCCAGCTCGTAGAAAGCGGCGGCGGCGGCGTCCTTCGCGGCCTGCGCGCCCGCGCGCTGATTCTCGCCGCGCCCGCCGAACCAGCGCCGTGTCCCCCCGCCGGCGAAAGCCCCCGGCAGGGCCGCGACAAGCAAGGGCACCGGCAGCAGCATCAGGGTGAGGACATCACGGCCGCCACCCGCCCTCGCTCGTGCGTGCGGCTGCGCCCGTGTCGTCGCCGTCACATCCCTCTCCCGTGCCGATTACGCCCTGCCCAATTCATTCTCCCACCAGGTAGGGACGAACACACGGGTTGGTTAGTTCGCGCTTCGGACTGTGACTTTGCCGTTGTCGCTGCGGGCCTTCACCATGTGGGCGCTGCTGTCGTCCGTCGGTACGTCCACGTCGACGCGCCCGTTGTCGGTCTTGGCGGTCACGGCGTACGCGGTGCCGGACCCCGGCAGGTCGATGGTGACGGACCCGTTGTCAGTGGAGGTGTCCACGGTGTCCGGTACGGAGGTGAGCTCAAGGCGCACCGCCCCGTTGTCCGACCGGGCGCGCACGGACTTGGACGAGACGCCCTCCGCGGTCACCTTGCCGTTGTCGCTGGACAGATCCAGCTTGCCGCTGGAGTTCCGTACCTCGACCGACCCGTTGTCGGAGCGGAGGTCGAGCTCGGTGTCGAACCCGTCGGCGCGGACCCGGCCGTTGTCGTTCCGCAGCATCACGGCCATGCCGCGCGGCACCTTCACCGTGTGCCGGGACACGCAGTTGTTCACCACCGCCTCGCACTTCAGCTTGAGCGTGAGGGTGCCGTCCTCCAGCTTCCATACGGAGTCGGGCCCCGAACCGAGAAACACCCATCCGTCGACCTGCCGGGTCACCTCGATGTCCTTCACGTCGGCCGGCGCCAGATCGATCGACGAGTTGTCCGCCTCGATGGTCAGCGTCTTCCCGCTGTACGCGAACGACCGCTTCTCCACGGGCGCCTCATCGGCATCGGCGCTCCCGCACCCACCGACGACGACCACGGCGAGCACGGCGCCCCCGGCGACGACGAGGGTGCGGCCACGGCGGGCGGAGCGGTTACGGCGGGTGTCGGGCGTACGGGATGTGTCCACGGCTATCGGTCCCCCAAGACGTTCCTGCGAATGTCCCTCCACGGTACGAATCCCCCCGCCCCCACTCGATCCGGCCGGCCACCGTCTCGTTGGGGGGGGTATCCCCCCACCAACGGCGGCCCGGCCTGGGAAGGCGTTGGGAGCGGGGGCTCCGCGCCATGTACGCTGTTGCCTCATCCAGGGTGCGTAGCTCAGGGGTAGAGCGCTGCTCTTACAAAGCAGATGTCGGCGGTTCGAAACCGTCCGCGCCCACCATGGCTGACCTGCACACGAGCCCCTCACCGAGATCGGTGAGGGGCTCTTCGGCGATCATTCAGGAGAACTCGGTGGGCACGCCCGGACCTGACGAACGGGTCCGCGGTTCGGTCCGGTGAGCTCCGTCCGGTATCCAAGGTTCAGCGGGAATTCCTCATAGGCCGATCTTGTGTTGGTGGCCGGCGCCTAGCGTCGGTCCGCCAATCGCATCGAGGTGAGGGGTTTCTGATGACGGATCCGACGTTTACCCGGCGCCGGTTGCTGGGGGCGAGTGCCGCCGCCGCGGGGGGTTCGGCGCTGGGGCTGATGGCGCCCAACGTCGAGAAGGCGCTGGCGACTTCCAGACCCGGCAAGAAGCCGTCGGTCCGCGACATCGAGCACGTTGTGCTGCTCATGCAGGAGAACCGCAGTTTCGACCAGTACTTCGGAAGCATGTCCGGTGTGGCGGGTTTCTCGGATCCGCATGCCATTCAGCTGCCGACCGGGCGGAACGTATTCCACCAGCCCACCGACATCAACAGCGACGGCTATCTGCTGCCGTGGCACATGGACAGCCGTACGACATCGGCGGCGAAGATACCGAGCCCTGGCGACTACTCGTGGCAGGTCTCGCACGCCGCGTGGAACGGCGGAAAGATCGACTCGTGGATGTCGGCCAATTCCCGGTACGCGCAGACGGGTGCCGACATCTCACTCGTCATGGGTTACTACGAAGAGCGGGACATCCCGTTCCACCGGGCGCTCGCCGACGCGTTCACGATCTGCGACCGCTACCACTGCTCGATGCTCTCCTCGACCACGCCGAACCGCGTCATGTGGGAGAGCGGCACCATCGATCCCAACGGTGAGAACGGGGGGCCCGTTCTCATCAACAACATGAAGGTGAACACCTGGCCCACGTACGCCGAGATGCTCACCGAGGCGGATGTGAGCTGGAAGTTCTACTGGGTCGACGGCGGCATGCGCAGCCAGACCTCGTACTGGAAGGCGTTCCGGGAAGCCCCCACCTCCTCGCCGCTCTACATCAACTCGCAGAAAAGCCAGCTCGGTCAGTTCGAGTACGACGCGCTCCACGACCGGCTGCCGACCGTGAGCTGGCTCTTCCCCGGCCCCGGGCAGGACGAGCACCCCAACTCCAGCAGTCCGGCGGCCGGGGCGCAGTTCATCGCGGGTGCCATCGACGCGATCGCCGCGAACCCCGACGTGTGGGCCAAGACCGTGTTCATCCTGGTCTGGGACGAGCACGGCGGCGGTTTCGACCACGTGGTGCCGCCCGTACCGCCGGCCGGCACCCCCGACGAGTTCGTGACCAAGACATCGCCGGGCGGCGTCAACGGCGGCGGCCTGCCCATCGGCGCCGGGTTCCGGGTGCCCTGCATCATCGTCTCGCCGTGGACGGCGGGCGGCTGGGTGTGCAGTGAACCCTTCGATCACACGTCCAACCTCCGCTTCCTGGAGGCCGTGACCGGCGTCGAGTGCACGAACATCAGCGCCTGGCGCAGGCGGACCTTCGGCGACCTCACCTCGGCCTTCCGCTTCCACCACAGGCCCGCGGAGCCGCCGACGATGCCCGACACGACCGGTGCGCTGAACCTGGCCAAGTACGAGGTGGCGAACCTGCCCGCACCGACGGCGCCCACGACGGGTCAGGTCCCGCCGAGGCAGGCCCCGGGCCGGCGCCCTGCCACGCCCCGGCGGCCGCACCACTGAGCCCTTGTCCGTGCCCGCCCTGTCCGTGCCCGCCCTGTCCGTGGCCGCCCTGCCGGCCGGTCCGCTGGGAGGATCCGCCCGGTCGGCGGGGCGGGTGACCGATGGCAGGATGATGCGAGAATGGGGCGAGTTGGGCTGAAGTGCCGTGTTGTGCGGAGTTTATCCGCACCGGTGGTCGACCACCGGCCCCGACAGGCGACACGGGGAGTGCCACGCGTGCGGACAGACGTCAGGCCGGTCGTCGCTCATGCCCTTCCCACGGACCCCGGCGGTCTCCGCGAGCGCGGTGGAGTCGGCGCGGTCTGCGCGGGGTTCGTGGTCGTCGCCGGCGTCCTCGTGCCCCTCGGGCTGCCGCTGGGGTGGGACGAGATCGTCTACGCCAGCAGATTCGGCCCGTACGGCCCCGGCGTCCCGTTCAGCGCGCCGCGTACGCGCGGAGTGCCCCTGCTGCTCGCGCCCGTCGCCTCGTGGACCGATTCCGTCGTCCTTCTACGGCTCTGGATGACCGCGCTCGCGGGCGGCGCGCTCTATCTCGGGTTCCGGCCGTGGGTGGGGGTGATGAGGGCACTGCGGCGGCCGGCGGGGGCAGCGGTGGCCGCGGCGCTGTACGGGAGCCTGTGGTTCGCGCTGTTCTACGCCAACTCCGCGATGCCCAACCACTACACGGCGATGGGCGCCCTCGCCGCCACCGGGTGTTTTCTGCGGCGCGATCCCGGCCGTGCCGCGTACGCCGGGCTGGCCGCCGGGCTGGCCGTCGTCACGCTGATAAGGCCCAACGACGGTGCCGCCGTGGCCCTTCCGTTCTCCGCCGCCGCGCTGCTGGTGCCCGCCTGGCGCGGCCGGGGGCGGCTCGTGGCGGTAGCGGCGGGTGTCGCGGCGGGGGCGGTGCCGTGGGTCGTGGAGGCGTGGCTGCGGTTCGGCGGTGTGGCACGGCGGCTCGGCGAGGCCAGTGACACCCAGGGCGGTATGCGCCCCGTCCTCTCGCTGAAGGCTCATCTCACCGCCCTGGACGGCCCGTTGCTCTGCCGGCCCTGTACGGACGACACGATGGCCCTCGGCGCCGCCGCGTGGTGGCTGCTGCTCCCGCTGCTCGTCGCGCTCGGGCTGTGGACCACGCGCCGCGCCGGGCTCGCGACCGCACCGCTCCGGCTCGCGGTCGCCGTGGGGGCGTCGGCCGCGCTCCCGTACCTCTTCCTCGTCCCCTACGCGGCGCCCCGTTTCCTCCTGCCCGGCTACGCCCTGCTGGTGCTGCCGGCGGCCGTCGGTCTGCTCGCCGTCGCCGACCGGGCGCGCGGGCGGGCGCGCGCCTCCCGCCAGGTCAGGGTCGCGCTCGCCGTCGTACTGCTGGGGCACGCCGCCGTCCAGATCGCGCAGGTACGCACACACGTGAGCGTCCAGGAACGGGCGCGCGCCGACTGGCAGCGGATCAGCGCCGTACTGCGCGAGGGCGGTGTACGGCCGCCGTGTCTGATCAAGGGGAACAGCCTGGCGATCCCCGTCGCGTACACCGCGGGCTGCGCGTCCGCCGCGATGGCCGACCCGGCTCCCGCCACGGCGGTGATCCTGCGGCGCGCCGATCCGCCGCACTGGGCCAGGGAGTGGCCGCGCCGGCCGGTGCCGGACACGTACAACCCTGGCTGGTCCGTCGCCGTACGGCCCGAAACAGGCGTACGCCGTGATGCCCGGCCCTGAGCGCGCCGCCGTGCGTCCTCGGACCGGTTCCCGCGGCTCCTACACTCGGCGCATGCGGTGGAACGAGATCGGTGAGGTCGACTGTTCGGTCGCGCGCGCACTGTCGGTGGTGGGCGACCGCTGGACGCTGCTCGTGCTGCGCGACGCGTTCCTCGGCGTACGGCGGTTCGAGGACTTCCGCGCGAACACGGGCGCCTCGCGGCCCCTGCTGACCGAGCGGCTGGCCACGCTGGTGGAGCACGGGGTGCTGCGGCGGGTGCGGTACCAGGAGCGGCCGGAGCGCTACGAGTACCGGCTCACCGAGAAGGGCGTCGGCCTCTACCCCGTGATTGTCTCGCTCCTCGCCTGGGGCGACCGGTGGATGGCGGGCGACGACGGCCCGCCCGTACGGCTCCACCACGAGACGTGCGGCCACCGGATGACGCCCGAGCTGGCCTGCCCCGACTGCGGCGGCACGATCGACCCTCGGGACGTACGCCCGACGCTCAGGTCCGAGCTCAACTCCTAAGCGGCAGGGCCTACTTCGGGGCGCAGGATCATGCAGGTCGTCGTGGCGTGGGCGATCAGCTTGCCGCGTTCGTCCATGACCTTGCCCTCCGCCGTCGCCGTACGCCGGCCCACGTGGATCGTCGTGCCGACCGCCGTGAGCCGTCCCGCGTCCACGGCGACCGTACGGATGTAGTTCACCTTCAGCTCCAGCGTCGTGAAACCGAGACCCGCCGGGAGCGTCGTGTGCACGGCGCAGCCCAGGGCCGAGTCGAGCAGCGTCGCCGCGATGCCGCCGTGCACCGTGCCCAGCGGGTTGGCGAAGTCGGGCTTGGTGCTGAGCGACAGGACGACGCGGCCCTCCTCCAGCTCGTCGAAGGTCATACCGAGGAGCCGTCCGATGGAGGGCAGGTCGGTGGGCTGCTTCGACGCCCAGCGGAGCAGTTCGAGGCCGGTCATCGAGGTGAAGTCGACAGTCGTCATGCGGGCGAAGCTATCAGTTCTGATTCTGAACCCACCATGGGCGGCGATCTGTCATAGGGATCGGCGACACTGGACGTATGTGCCGCAGTATCAAGACTCTCCGTCCGCCCGTCATCCCCGAAGAGGCCACCGAGGAGGAGATCAGGGCCGCCGCCCTCCAGTACGTACGCAAGGTCTCCGGCTTCCGCGCGCCCGCCGCCCACAACCGTGAGGTGTTCGACCGGGCCGTCGACGAGATCGCCGCCTCGACGATGCGGCTGCTCGACGGCATCGAGGTACGAGGCGCGGCGACCCGCAGTTGAGTCCCGTCCCGCAGGCGTCTCTAGACGGCCGACGCTTGGACCCGCGCCCGCGCCCGCGCCGGGCGTCGCACGATGTACGCGGCCACCGTCCCGGCCGCGAACAGCGCCAGTACGGACACCGCGACGCCGAACCAGCTGGAGCCCAGCCACTGGCCGCCGAAGTAGCCGAGGCTCACGCTGTAGCCCGTCCACGCCACCGCCGCCAGCGCCGACCAGGGCAGGAACTCCTTCATCTTGCGGTGCGCGGCGCCCGCGCTCAGCGAGACGACCGAGCGGCCCGCCGGTACGAAGCGCGCGATCACGACGAGGATCCCGCCGCCGGTGAGTGACGCGCCGAGACGCTCCTGCGCGGTGGTCAGCCGGCGTGAGCGCGCGATCGCGCGGGCCAGCCGGTCGCCGCCGCGCCAGGCGAGGCGGTACATGACGAAGTCACCGATCACGGACGCGACGGCCGCGCACACCATCAGTACGAGCAGCGAAGGCACTTCCTGCGGCACATGCGCCACGTGCGACACCTTGCCGGCCGCGCCGACGACGGCCGACGAGCCCGCTGCCGCCGTGGCCGTCGTGATCACCAGCACGCCGCTGGGCAGCACGGGCAGGAACACATCCAGGAGCACGGAGAACGCCACAACGGCGTAGATCCATGGGCTGCCGGTCAGCGCGCCCAGACTCTCCAGCACTTTCACATTCCCCGTTTCCGTAACGAGGCCGAAATCTCCCGGACTCGTATTCCCCCTGACCCCCTGACCGCCGATTCCCTTGCGCCTGGGCGAAATGGGAGTGGCTGTCAGCCGTACAGCGTACGCCTGCGTGGTGGACCACCTTCCCACGGGGCGGGTGTTGTCCACCTCCTGTTTGCCGGTTGGCCGAGATCGGGAAATGGCCGAATGTCATGTGTCCGGCCGAGTCTGCCGGACGCGAGAGCGCCCGGACCCCGTGGAAACGGGATCCGGGCGCCTGTGTCGCTGCCGAGCGGTCGAGCGGGTTAAGCGGTCGAGCTGTGCGCTTGTCGAGCGGTCGGGCCGTCCGTCAGGCCGGCACCGCCGTCCGCTGATCCCGGGGCTCCGGCTCGCGTGTGCCGCGCGTGCCGATGAACCGGTCCAGCGAGAGCGCGCCGGGGCCGACGAAGACGATCAGCAGGAAGGCCCAGCAGAAGATCGCCGCGGCCTCACCGCCGTTCTCCATGGGGAACAGCCCGTCGGGCTGGTGGACGTTGAAGTACGCGTACGCCATGGAACCGGAGGCCACGAACGCGGCGATCCGGGTTCCCAGGCCGAGGAGGACCAGGCTGCCTCCCACGAGTTGGATGACGGCGGCGTACCAGCCGGGCCAGGTGCCGGCGTCGACGGTGTCCTTGCCGAGGACGCCGAAGAGTGTCGCGGCGCCGTGGCAGGCGAAGAGCAGTCCGATCACCATTCGGAAGAGCCCGAGGGCGTACGGCTGCGCATGGTTGAGGCGTGTGGACATGGGGGGTGAAGCTCCTTCGGTTCGGGACGTAACCGACGAGAGCCTTCACGTTAGGCAGCCCTAAGGAATGCTTGCAAGTTCAACATTCGGCCGACGGGTGCATCTCGGCCCCGCGGCCGTTCTCCGTGGCGAATTCCAGTCGTACCTTCTGACCTGCGCCTATGTGGGACCTTGTCGCGACTGCGACGGAGGTCCCATTAGGTATGGCATGAGCAGACCAATGATCGGTACGGCGGAACCGGACTCATAGGTGCAGATGCGAGTAAACGCGGGGAAATCGGGGCGTAATTACGGCTCCCGGACCAGTTCCCGTTCGTCGACGGTGACGAGCCGCGCCACCGCGTCCGCTCCGTTCTCTCCGCTCTCCCGCGCCTGCGCCTGATCCAGGGTCAGACGCGCCGCGCGTCCCCGCAACGTCAGCGTCATGAGCTGATTACCGAACCAGGGGCCGCCGGTCTTCCCCCAGGTGACGGACGGGGCGGCCACCCGGCCGTGCCGGGCGAACGCGCGGCCCAGACGCCGCCCGATCCCGCTCCAGCCGAACCGGAAACCGAGGCGGATCGAGAGCGGGATGGAGTTGTGCACGGGGGAGCAGGTGAGCTGGACGACCCGCGACCGCGGCTGCGACCGCCCCTCGCGCCAGGCCGGTTCGGCGACGTACGCATGATGCACGTCGCCCGACAGTACGCAGACGGTCGCCGGGGCTTCGGCGCCGCTGCCCACCTCGGCGATCAGCCGCGCCAGCTTCTCGAACGACGCCGGGAACGCCGCCCAGTGCTCCAGGTCCGCCATCCGCCGCACGCTCTCGCCGAAGCGCGCCCACCGCTTGCCGCGCACGCCTCCGGCCAGAGCGGCGTTCCAGCCCTCCGCGTCATGGATCAGGGGCGGCAGGAGCCAGGGCAGGGACGTGCCGATGAGGAGATGGTCGCGGTCGCCGGGGTCGGTGAGCGCCTGGTCGCGCAGCCACTGGGCCTCGTCCACGTCGAGCATCTCCCGGTGCCCCTCCGCCAGGACGCGGGCCGCCCGGGAGTCGACCATCAGCAGCCTCGTACGGCCGAAGTCGCGGCGGTAACTCCAGCGCACACAGGCCGGATCGGCGTCGGCCTGGGCGGCGAACTCCCGTAGCCGGGCGGTGCCGTCGGCCTCCGCGCGTACCTCGGCGTACAGCTTGTCCGTGGCCAGTTCGGCGGGGGAGAGATTGCCGAGGTGCTGATAGACCCAGTACGACATCAGGCCGCTGAGGATGCGCTCCCGCCACCACGGCTTGGTACGCATCTCGGCCACCCATGACGCGCTGGTGTTCCAGTCGTCTATGACGTCGTGGTCGTCGAAGATCATGCAGCTCGGGACGGTGGAGAGCAGCCAGCGGACCTGGGGGTCGCTCCACGACTCGTCGTAGAGGTGGGTGTACTCCTCGTAGTCGGCGACCTCCGCGCCGGGCGGCTCGGCGAGATCGCGGCGCGCGGCGAGCCATCGGCGGGTGGCCTTCGACGTCTCGTCGGCGTACACCTGATCGCCGAGCAGGAGCAGTACGTCGGGGCGTACGGCTCCGGGGTCGGCCGTCAGGCTCGCGGCGAGGGTATGCAGGGCGTCCGGGCCGACGGGGTCCGGCTCACCGACGGGGGCGGAGGCCCAGCGGCAGGAGCCGAAGGAGACGCGGAGCTCGGCCCGTGAGGACGGTCCGGGTGGTGCGGCGGGTCCTTCGGCGGCCGGGGAACGGATCACGCTCGGGGGGAACGTGGAGTTCTCCGGCGGCCACACCCGTACGTCGTCCAGCAGCACCTCGTACGCGACCTCGGTGCCGGGGGTCAGCCCGGTCACGGGGATCAGCGCGTAGTGGTGTCCTGCGATCAGGAATGTACGCGACGAGCCGTACGCGCCGCCGTCGCAGCGGACCTCAGCCGTGCACGGCCGGTCCGTCTCTACCCAGATCGTGGCTGTGCCGGCCGACTCCCCGTCGACATAGCGCAGCAGTGGTCCCAGGCGCAGCCCGGTCATGGTGCCTCCTCCGTCGCCCCGTACGGTACGGAACGTCGGAGGGGGCGGGCCAGGTTCCGGCCTGTGAAAGGCGGCACGACCGGTCGCGCGGAGCGGTCGCGCGACCGGTCAGAGGTGGCTGTTCAGCGGCGGTTCGCTGGTCAGCAGCCGTTGAGGACGCTCTGCAGCTTGCTCTTCTCGGCAGAGTCGACGGACAGGCCGTAGGCGTGCTTCACGTCCACCCACATACGGGCGTACATGCAGTGGTACGCGGCGCGCGGCGGCATCCACTCGGCCGGGTCGCGGTCGCTCTTGGACTGGTTGACGTTGTCCGTGACCGCGATCAGCTGCGGGTTGCCGAGGTCGTTGGCGAAGGCCTGCCGCTGCGCGGTCGACCAGCCGCTGGCGCCCGAGGTCCACGCCTCGGCGAGCGGCACCATGTGGTCGATGTCCACGTCGCTGGCGGCGCTCCAGGTGGCGCCGTCGTACTCGGAGTACCAACTGCCGCTGGTGGCCGCGCAGCTGGAGTTCTGCTGCACGTTCGACCCGTCGCGCTTGAGGACGGTCTCGCGGGTGTCGCACGCGCCGGACTGGGTGATCCAGTGCGGGAACAGGTCACGGCTGTAGCCGCTGGTGGAGCCCTCGGCCCGGACGGTCAGCTGCCCGAGGTAGGTGCGGGCGGTGGAGGCGGCGATGGGGGTGGGCGGGGATGCCTGGGCGGGCGTGGGCGCGACGAGCAGCGCGGTGGCCGAGACCAGGGCGGCGGATGCGGCGATGACGGCTATTCGGCCGGCGGGACGGCCTTGACGCGCGTAGATACCTGACATGCGAACTCCCTTGTCGTGGGGGGACTCTGACCGCTCGGAACGAACTTGGGGGGTGGACCCGAGCGCCCATGGTGTCGGTGCCGGATTGCTGCGAGGTGGGCACCAGGTAACAGCGTGACGACATGGGCACGTCACATCAAGAGGCGCGGGGTGGCCTGTTGACGGGGCGGGCGGCTTTCCCCCCAATCCCGCCCCTTCCCGAAACCGGGGGGCCTGCCCCCGGACCCCCTGGCGCCCGGGGCGGGCGGGGCGGGCGTGTGCGCGGGTGCTCGCGGGCGCCTTGCTCCGCGGGGCGCGGCTTCGCGTACGAGGCGTGCCTGGCGGCGTAGTTGGCGCCAGGCACGGCGCGGGCCCGCCACTGCCCGCCAGCCCCCGGCGGGGGCTCGGTGCTCAGCTTGCGGGGCGTCAGGAACGCGGCCCGTTCGTGTCCGGGGGCCGTTGCGTGGGAGCGGGTGCGCCAACCCGCGGCGCGTGGGCCTCGGTTCAAGGGGACGGGCGTGCGCCCGTAGCCGTAGTCGGCGTGCTCAACGGTCAGCTTGCAGGGCGTCAGAAACGCGCGCCCCCGGGCATTTCCAGCCCGCCCGCCCCCAGTACGCCAAGGGGGTCCGGGGGCAGGCCCCCCGGTTTCGGGAAGGGGCGGGGTGGGGGAAAGTCAGACGCCCACCCGGATACGGATCGTCCCGTCCGGCAGCCCCGTCACCCGTACATCCGTCAAGTCCCGCGTATGCGCCGTCGGCGACAGTGACACCGCCCTCGGCCCCACCCCCAGCACCCGCATCCCCGCCGCCCGCGCCGCCGCGATGCCCGCCTCGGAGTCCTCCAGCGCCAAGCAGTCCGCCGGGTCCACACCCAACTCCGCCGCCGCCTTCAGGAAGCCCTCCGGGTCGGGCTTGCTCGCCGAGACCTGTTCCGCCGTGATCCGGAGCGCGGGCATCGGGAGGCCCGACGCCGTCATACGGGCCGTGGCGAGCGCCTCGTCCGCCGACGTCACCAACGCGTGCGGCAGCCCGGCGACGGCCGCCATGAACGCGGGCGCGCCCGCCACGGGGACCACCCCGTCAAGGTCCGCCGTCTCCTGCGCCAGCAGCACGCGGTTGTCCGCGTAGTTCTGCTCCATCGGCCGGTCCGGCAGCAGTACCGCCATCGTCAGATAGCCCTGGCGGCCGTGGACGACCTTCAGGGCCTCATCCGGGTCCAGGCCGTGCTCGACCGCCCAGCCGCGCCAGCAGCGTTCCACGACGGCGTCGGAGTTGACGAGGGTCCCGTCCATGTCGAGCAGCAGCGCGCGGGCGGTCAGGACGGACGTCGTCGTGGTCGGGACGTTGGCCGGCATCGGCGGACTCCAGGCGCGGGAGGGGGTGAGCACAGGCAAGAGCGGCTCCCGCCCGCCGGTCAGGGATACGGACGGGAACCGCTTTGTTCAACGACTATACAAAATAACGGCGGGATCACGCCACCCCCACCTCCCATGACGGGCCCCGTCACCATCCGTCAGTCCCGCCCCCAGCCATCACCATGACCCGGCCGGCCCCCACCGCCACCGTCGCCACCCTGCTCCCGGCCTTTCCCACTGGTCTCCGCCTCCAGCGCGCGCCGGGTGTTCTCGCCGTACACCCCGCTCGGGTCGCCCTCGATGCTCTTGTACGACTGGTAGATGCGGACCGCCCCCTCGACCCGTTCGCCGAACTGGCCGTCATACCCGCCGTTGTAGAGCCAGACCTCCGACAGCCTGCGCTGAAGCTCCTCGACCTCCGCCCCGCTGTCCCCGCGCCGCAGAGCCGCCCCGGCGCCCGAGTCCTGCGTCCCCGCGCCGCCCTGCTGCGGCGGATTCGCCGGGGGCCGGCCCGTGGCGGCGGGCTTCGTGCTCGGTGCCGGCGGCCCGCCCTCGGCGGACTCCGGCGCGCCCGACGAAGCCGAAGCGGGGGCGGACGCGGACGCCGAACCGGACGCGGACGACGACTTCGAAGCGGACGCGGACGCGGAGGCCGGCGCGGACTCCGACTCCGACGGATCCGGCCGCGCACTCGCCGTCGGCAGCCCCGAGTTCAGGTCGGACGTCGCCTCGTCACTCCCGTCGTCCCCCGTGAAGAGCCCGCCGGCGAACGACGCCGTCCCGATCACCGCCACGGCCGCCGCCGCCAGCGCCACCATCGCGAACGTCCTGCGCCCGCCCTTCCGCTCCGGATCACCCGTCGGACGCGGCCCGGTCGTGCGCAGGCCCGGCAGCACCAGCCGCATCGTCTCGGCCGGGTCGTTGCCCTCCGACCGGTCGCCGAACTCCGGCGGAGGCGGCGGCGGGATGGACGGTACGGCCCCGTCCGGTTCCCGCAGCGGTACGTACGGCCGTATCCGCAGCGGGTCGAAGTCCTCGGCCGCCGCTATCGCCGCCCGTTCGGAGCAGTCGCAGCCGGCGCCCGGTCGCCCGTACGCGTCCCGCGGCGTACCGCACTCGGGACAGAGCTGTCCGGTCAATGTGGATCCCCTCCCTTGCACTGTGAGCGATTATGCAGCCCGCCCCCGCGCCGCCACCGAGCGACCGGCGACCGACCCGCCCGCCCACCGCCTCCGTAAGGACATAACAGGCTATAAACGAGCAGAACGATCAGTATGGGCGCAGGCTCAGACCCGAGGAGATGCCGATGGCTCAGGAAGCGAGCACGCCGCCCACGACTCCCCAACCGGGAGAGGGCCAGAGCCGGCGGACCATTTTCGTGTCCATCGGCGCCCTGCTGCTCGGCCTGCTGCTCGCCGCGCTCGACCAGACCATCGTCTCCACCGCGCTGCCCACCATCGCCAGCGACCTCGGCGGCCTCGACCATCTCTCCTGGGTCGTCACCGCGTATCTGCTCGCCTCGACCGCCGCCACCCCCCTGTGGGGCAAGCTCGGTGACCAGTACGGCCGCAAACGGCTCTTCCAGACGGCGATCGTCATCTTCCTCATCGGCTCCGCCCTCTGCGGCGCCTCCCAGGACCTGCTCCAGCTCATCATCTTCCGCGCCCTCCAGGGACTCGGCGGCGGTGGGCTCATCGTGCTGTCCATGGCGATCGTCGGCGACATCGTCTCGCCGCGTGAGCGAGGCAAGTACCAGGGCCTGTTCGGCGCCGTGTTCGGCGCCACGAGTGTTCTCGGGCCGCTGCTCGGCGGGGTGTTCACCCAGCACCTGAGCTGGCGCTGGGTCTTCTACATCAACCTGCCGATCGGCATCGTCGCGCTGGCCGTCATCGCCACCGTCCTGCACATCCCGGTGCGCTCCACCAAGCACACCATCGACTACCTCGGCACCTTCCTCATCGCCTCCGTCGCCACCTGCCTGGTCCTCGTCGCCTCGCTCGGCGGCACCACCTGGGCCTGGGGCTCGGGCCAGATCATCGGCCTCGCCGTCCTCGCCGTGATCCTGCTGGTCTTCTTCATCCGGGTCGAGCGGCGGGCCGCAGAACCCGTACTGCCCCTGCGTCTGTTCACCATCAGGACCTTCTCGCTCGTCTCCGTCATCAGCTTCGTCGTCGGCTTCGCCATGTTCGGCGCCATGACGTATCTGCCGACGTTCCTCCAGGTCGTGCAGGGCGTGTCCCCCACCCTGTCCGGTGTGCACATGCTGCCGATGGTGTTCGGGCTGCTGATCACGTCCACCGTGTCCGGGCAGATCGTCAGCCGTACGGGCCGCTGGCGGGTCTTCCCGATCGCCGGCACCGGCGTCACCGCGGTCGGACTGCTCCTGCTCCACCAGCTCGAAGTGAACAGCGGCACCTGGGAGATGAGCGCGTACTTCTTCGTCTTCGGCGCGGGTCTCGGCCTCGTCATGCAGGTGCTCGTGCTGGTCGTGCAGAACTCCGTCGGATACGAGGACCTGGGCGTCGCCACCTCCGGCGCGACCTTCTTCCGCTCCATCGGCGCGTCGTTCGGTGTCGCCATCTTCGGCACGATCTTCACCAACCTGCTGAACAACAAGCTCACCGACGCCCTCGCCGGACAGCGGCTCCCGCCCGGCGTGAGCCCGGGGGAACTCGCCGCCGACCCGCGCTCCGTGGGCACGCTGCCGCCCGCGATCCGCTCCGGGGTGCTCGACTCGTACTCGACGTCCATCACCGATGTCTTCCTCTTCGCCGTGCCCGTCGTCCTCCTGGCCTTCGCCGTGTCCTGGTTCCTGAAGGAGGACAAGCTGCGCGGCTCGGTGACCGCTCCCGAGGCCACCCAGACCCTGGCCCCCAACCCGGTCGAGCGCTCCTCGCACGAGGAGGTCGCCCGCGCGCTGTCGGTGCTCGGCAGCCGCGACGGGCGACGGCGGATCTACGAGGAGATCACCGAGCGGGCGGGTTACGACCTGCTCCCGGCGGCCAGTTGGATGGTGCTGCGGATCAGGCGGCACGGGGTGGTCGAGCCCGCGCGTCTCGCCGAGGCCACGCCCGTACCGCTGACGGTCATCAACGACGCGTCCCGGCAGATCGAGGAGCGCGGGCTGGCCCGCCGCGACGGCCCGGGACTTGTGCTCACCGAGCACGGCGCGGAGGTGGCGGAGGTGCTGGCGAAGTCCCGGGAGGAGTCGCTGGCCAGGATGCTGGGCGACTGGTGGGGGCCGGACCGGCCGACCGATCTGGTGCAGCTGGTACGGGAGTTGAGCGACGAGTTGTGCGGATCGAGGTCGGAGCGGCCCAAGAGCCCGGAGCGGCGCGGGGATCACTCGGTCTGAGCAGCCGCCCTTGTTCCCTGTCCCTGGAGTGGCGCCCCGCGCCCGGCGGGGGGTTCCGCGTCGTACGCTCGGCGCATGGGACAGCCGACAGGACTGACGACATTTGCCGGGCCGATGCAGGCACTCGCCGAGCGGTGGCTTCGCGTACGGGGCGAGGGCGAACACGGCGGCGTGGACGGCGACTTCGTCTGTTCGCCTACCGGGCTGTGGCTGGCACTCGGCGCGGTGACCGCCGGGGCGCGGGGGCAGACGGCAGGTGAGCTGGAGACGCTGCTGGGGCTCGGTGGTACGGGATCCGGCACGGCGGGGGCCGTGACCGACACCGCCCGCACACTCGCCAGGACCGGGCAACTCGGTGTCGCCACCCGGGTCTGGAGCCGCGTCCCGGTCTACCGCGCGTACCGCGAGGCGCTGCCCGACATCGGCTTCGGGCACATGGACCCCGCCGAGATCGACGCCTGGGTACGGGAGGCGACCGGCGGGCTGATCGAGAAGCTGCCGGGGGAAGTCAGTGAGAAGACGCTGCTCGCGCTCGTCAACGTCCTCGCGCTGAAGGCGCGTTGGCAGCTGCCTTTCGAGGCGAGGGACACCGCGGACCTGCCCTTCACGGACGCCGCCGGGACGGTCCACGCCGTACCGACCATGCGGCAGCAGCTCGGAGCGGGCTCAGGGTGGACCGTGGACGGCACGCACGTGGTCGAACTGCGCTGCGAGGGCGGCGAGTCCGCGCTGCGGGTGCGGTTCGTACTCGGCGCGGAGGGGACGAGGGCGGCGGACGTCCTGCCCGCCGCGTGGGCGCCCGAGTCGCGCCGCGCCCGGATCGACACCGAGCGGATCAACCTCTTCCTGCCACGGCTCGAACTCCGTACGACGCTGGAGATCACCCCCCAACTGCCCGCGCTCGGAGTGACGTACGCGACGACCGACCTCGCCGACTTCTCCGGGCTCTCGCCGGAACCCCTCAAGATCGAGAAGGTGGTGCAGGAGGCGGTGGTGAAGGTCGCCGAACTGGGCGTCGAGGCGGCGGCGGTAACGGCGATCATGATGCGAGCGGCGGGCATGGCCCGCCCGCCGCGCGTGGTGCCGATCGCCTTCGACCGCCCGTTCGGCGTGGTGGTCCTGGACGCCACGGCCGAGGTCCCGCTGTTCACCGGCTGGCAGGCAAGTGCCCCTCGGGGGCCGGAAGTCGGGGTGGCACGGGAGTGGTGACGGTGTGAGGGGGGCGGGGTCGCAGGAGGGGGGTGTTCGGACACTCAGGCTGATTTGTGTCGCGTGAACAAGAACGTCCCGTCGGGTCCAACGAGCCTGGCACGCGCCGTAAATCACGCCGTCCGGACATACCCCTCCGGAGGCCCCGCCCCCCGCCCCCGACAACGGACCGCAACCCAACAGCCCGCCAACCGCCGGACGGCACCCCGCCCCGTTCACACCACCCGGCGGCGTACCCGGAGCACGGCCGCGCCCACCACCAGCAGTACCAGCACCACGAACGCCGCGCCCACCGCCGCCAGCCACGCCGGGACTCCCGCGAACATGCGCAGTTCGTCCTCGTAGTACACCTGCTGGTACGTCGTGTCCGACGCCGTCGCGCGCAACTCGTGGTCCGCGTCTATGCGTTCGGGCTGGGAGAAGTACTGGTCGATCGCCGTCAGGAACAGCGGCTTCTCCTCCGCCTTCCCGTCCGTCAGTTCCCCCAGCGCCGGTGCGTCCGCCGACGAGACCCGGCCCGCGAAGCGCACCTCCGGCGCGTCCCCGCCGATCGCGTCGCGTGGTTCCATCCGGTGATCCGCCAGCACGTACAGGCCCAGCGACTGCGGCTCGTCCGCCAGCCGGGAGAGGCGCATCGGGTAGATCAGCCGGTCGCTCTCGAAGCTCAGCCGCAGCGGGTCGAGCGTCCCGCCCAGGGCCGCGCCCTTCTCCTCCGGGGCCAGCCGCACCGCGACGTACTCCCACTCCTGGTCCACGTACGGCTGGAGCCCCGACGCGAGGTCGGCCGGCAGATCGAAGCCGTTCGCGTCGAGCCAGTCCCGCAGCGCGTCCGGGTCCGTCGCCGTCAGGCGGGCCACGTCGAAGTCGCCGAGCCTCTCGCGGCCCACGACACCCACCTCGGGCGCACCGTCGACCGGGGGCGGCGCGCCGGCCGAGGCCCCCTCGCCACCCGAGGAGAACGGCCAGTCGCCGTCGCGGGGCCAGAAGTAGTACCGCGTACGTTCCACCGGCGCCGTGAGATCGTCCAGTTCGCCGAAGAGGTCCGGATCGCCCAGCTCCACATCCGCGCGGCTCGGCACCGGCATGATCCACGCGGCCTCCGGCGCGTCGCCGTTGACCGTGAAACGCATCACGATCTGTTCCGTGGCGCCGTCCCAACGGACCACCGACGTCTCCCTGTCGACGCCCATCGAGGACTGCCGGGCCGGCACCATCGCGCCACAGCCGCACGCGTACGCCGGTGCGATCAGCGACCCGAGCTGCGTCAGCAGCAGCGCGCACACCACGAGCAACGCCCGCCGGGCCGTCAGCGTCCCTCGTGCGGCCCGTAGACCCCGTATCTCCCGCACCCGTCGCATCCCCCGTACCCCCGCTTCATCGCGCCGTCCACCCGTGGCGGCGCCCAACGCCTCAGACGGCCCGGCCGCGGGTCCGGTTCCTGCCGCGCCGTCCCGATGGCCCAGCTCCGGCGCTCTCCCCGGGGTGTTCCGGCATTGCGGTGGGCCGACAGCGGCGTCATCAGTGCTTTCATCGGCATTTGGACAAAACAGGGATGACACTCAGGCGAAGAGGGGGTTGCCTGAGTCTCCACAGTGGGGGAATGCGAGGCTCATGACCCAGGGTCGAGGGTTGGAAACGGAGGGTCGGCGCGGCGTGGCGAATGCGGAGCAGGGTGTGCGAGGCAGTACGGCGGCAGGCAGTGGATTCGGGACCGCGCGAGCGGTCCTGTGGGCTCTCGCGGCCGGTCTCGCGGTGCGGCAGACGGTGGCCGTCCTACGACTGCCCCCCGGCGAGCGGCTGCTCGATCTGGAGACCTGGACCGGGGAGAACGGCGTACTGCATGTGTCGGGCTCGCTGTACGAGAGCGGGAAGTTCACCGGCACCCCCTTCGCCGGACTGGTGCTCAAGCCACTCGGCCGAGCCGCCGAACAGGCCCTCGGTGTCGCCTGGACGCTCGGCACTCTGCTGCTCGTCGTGGCCCTCGGTCTGGTCGCGGCGCGCGCTCTGCCCGGCACGGTGTCGCGTCGTACGCGACTGCTCGCCGCGCCCGTCGCGATCAGCCTGCTCATGCTGTCCCTGCCCGTCCGCAACAGCTTCCATCTCGGCCAGACAAGCATAATCCCGGTCCTTCTGGTGCTGGTGGCCTTCTTCGTCGTACGCGGCGAACGGGGCGAACCCGGCCCCGGCATCCTCATCGGGCTCGGCGCCGCGCTCCAGCCCGCCGTGCTGCTGTTCGCCCCGCTGCTCTGGCTGACCGGCCGCAGACGCCAGGCGCTCACCACCGTCGGCACGTTCGCGGTCTGTACGGCACTGGCGTGGGCCGCGCTGCCGAGCGACACCTGGACGTATGTCACGCGCCATCTCGCGGGCGCGGGCCTCGGGGAGAGCGCGGACAGCATCGCCAACCAGTCCCTGCACGGTGCGTTGCTGCGGCTCGGTCTCGAAGGGCCCCTGGAGATCGCGCTGTTCGTGGTGCTCGCCGCGGCCGTCTGCTTCTTCGGGCTGCGCCGCGCGGCGCGTTACGCCCTGGACGGGCAACTGCTGCTGGCCGTCGCGATCACCGGCTGCGTGGTCATCGCCGTCTCGCCCACCGCCTGGCAGCACCAACTGCTCTGGCTGCTGCTCGCCCTCGTCGGCCGGGTCGGCCGGCGGGCGAGCGACCGGCCCGTGTGGGCGGCGGTCGTGGTGATAGTGATGACGCTGCCGGGCAAGATGATGCTGCCCAACATGACGGTCCTGCACCCCGTACGGGACAACGTGCTGCTGATCGCGGCGGTGGCCGCCGCCTGCTTCGTGCCCTTCCTCAGCCGTACGTCGCCGTACTTCGACCGGCCGATCCAGACCGTGTACGCGAGACCCGTCGCGGCGCGGTGGAGCCGAATCCCGCTCGCGCCGTTCTGGCGCCGGCTCGTCAGCCGGCCCAACCTGCTGCTCGAACTGCTCGCCATCCGCGTCGGCTACTCCGGCTACCAGCAGATCCGCGCCGCCGCCGACGGCGGGCGCCAGGCCGCCGAGTCGCACGCGGACCAGATCCTCTCCATCGAGCGGGCGCTCGGCATCGACATCGAACGGTGGGCCAATCACGCGGTGGTGAAGGTGAGTTGGGCGGAGGACTTCCTCAACTTCTACTACACGTCCTTCCACTTCCTCGTACCGCTCAGCATCCTCGCCGTCCTGTACGTGCGCCGGCCCGCCGACTACCGCTGGGCGCGCGCCTCGCTCGCCTTCGCCACGCTCCTCGCGCTGCTGGGCTTCTGGTTCTACCCGCTGGCGCCGCCACGGCTCATGCCGGGGCTTGACTTCATCGACACGGTGCACGGCCCGCAGGACTTCGCGAATCCGGACTACGGCGCGCTGACGAGCGTCACCAATCAGTACGCCGCGATGCCGTCGCTGCACTTCGGCTGGTCGCTGTGGTGCGGGGTCGTGATCGTGATGCTCGCGCCCAGGATGTGGATGAAACTCCTGGGCCTGGTGCACCCGCTGATCACGGTCTCCGCGATCGTCGCCACGGCCAACCACTGGGTGCTGGACGCGGCGGGCGGGGCGCTGGTCGTGGGCACCGGCTTCGGGCTGACGTACGTTCTGTCGGGGCCGCGCCGGCTGCGCAGGGCCGAGTCGATGCTGGAGCTGACGCCCGGGGTCGAGGTGGGGCGGAAGCCGGCGGACACGAAGGGCTCGGGCGCCATGACCGCACCGGATGCGCGGGACGGGAACCCGAAGTCGGCCGCGCGGTAATTCACTTGATCCGGAGTTCTATCGTTTTCGTATGACGACGACGCTCCGGCTGGAGAAGATCACGCCCGGTAACTTCGACGCAGCGATCGGTGTGCGGGTCCGCCCCGACCAGGAGCGTCTCGTCGCCCCGGTGGTGAAGTCCCTCGCCGAGGCATACGTCCACCCCGACACGGCCTGGCCACGTCTCATCCTCGACGGGGACCGGGCCGTGGGCTTTCTGATGGCCTTCTTCGACGCCGACTTCGCGGACGACGGCAAGGGCGAGGACATTCGCTCGGGGCTGTGGCGCCTCAACATCGCGGCCGGTGAACAGGGGCGTGGTTACGGCCGCTTCGCGGTCCACGCCGTCGCGGCCGAGATCCGCCGCCGTGGCGGTACCCGTCTGACCGCCACCTGGCACCCCGGCGATGACGGGCCCGAACGCTTCTATCTGGGGCTCGGGTTCAGGCTGACGGGGGAGACGAGCGGGGACGAGACGGTGGGGGAACTGGAGTTGGCTCCTGGAACGTGACGTCCGCGTCGAACGTGACGTGGGGGTCGAAGGTGACGTCCGCGTCGAACGCGGCCCGCCGTGTCGCCCGGCGCAGCGCCTTGAGGACCGTGGCGCCGATCGTCAGTGTCAGTACGACGGTGAGCACCGCCCGTCCCAGGTCCCAGCCGAAGGACGTCGCCGCGCAGTACGCGAGGAAGCGCACCAGATTCTCGTGGACCGGGTCGCCCGGCCGGAACGAGATCCCGGACGAGAGCCCGCCGATGTACGTCCAGCCCTGGAGGTTCATGATCGTGCCGTACGCGAAGGCGGCGAGGGCCCCGTACCCGGCGAGCATCAGCGACTCCCCGCGCCCGCGCAGCCGGTCCGGGCCAGGCAGCAGCCCCGCGCCCATCGTGAACCAGCCCATCGACAGCATCTGGAACGGCATCCACGGCCCGACGCCGCCGGTCAGCAGCGCGGACGCGAACATCGTGACCGAGCCGAGTACGAAGCCGAAGCCGGGCCCCAGCACCCGGCCGCTCAGCACCATCAGGAAGAACATCGGCTCCAGACCGGCCGTCCCCGCGCCCAGCGGACGCAGCGCGGCGCCGACGGCGGCGAGCACGCCGAGCATCGCGACCGCCTTGGCGTCGAGACCGGAGTCGGCGATCGTGGCGACGACGACGGCGACCAGGAGCGGGAGCAGTATGGCGAAGAGCCAGGGCGCGTCCTGGGAGTGGGCGAGCCCGGAGGCGGAGTCGGCGAGCAGCGGCCAGCCGAAGGCGATCACACCGATCGCGCTGACGAGGGTGAGGGCGGCCACGGAACGGGGACCGAGGCGGACGGCACGGGCCTGGGGGGTGGGCCGGGTGTCGGGCGGTGTGCCGCTCATGCCGGTTCCTCCGCCCCACCCGTCGCCAACGCGTGCCGGACCTGAGTGACCGTCAGCCACTCCTGCGGGGCCATGATCTTCGCGACCTGCGGTGCGAACGCCGGTGAGGAGACGACCACTTGGGGCGTCGGCCCGTCCGCGACGATCTCGCCGTCGGCCAGGATCACGACCCGGCGCGCGAGTTCGGCGGCGAGCTCCACGTCGTGGGTGGCCAGCACGATCGCGTGTCCATCGGCGGCGAGCGCGCGCAGCACGTCCACGAGACGGGCCTTCGCCGCGTAGTCCAGACCGCGCGTCGGCTCGTCCAGGAGCAGCAGGGGCGGCCGGCCCGTCAGCACGATCGCCAGCGCCAGGGCCAGCCGCTGCCCCTCCGACAGGTCCCGCGGGTGCGTCGCGTCTGGTACGTGCGGGAGAAGCTCGTCCACCAGCGCGCGGCAACTGCCGGGCGCGGCGCCCGCGTCGTCGTCCGCCGCCACGCACTCGGCGGCGACCGTGTCCGCGTACAGCAGGTCGCGCGGCTCCTGGGGGACGAGCCCGACCTGGCGGATCAGCTCGCGCGGATGCGTACGGTGCGGGGTGCGCCCGCCGACGGTGACGGAGCCCGACGAGGGCTCGACCATGCCGACGAGGGCGGCGAGCAGGGTGGATTTACCCGCGCCGTTACGGCCCATGAGCGCGATGGTCTCGCCGGGTGTGACGGCGAGGTCGATACCGCGCAGTGCCTCGATCCGTCCGCGAAGGACGGACAGGTGGGTGACGGCCGTGACGTCGGTGGCCGACGTGGGTTGCGGGCGGCGGTGGAGCAGGCGGGTGAGCGCGGTACGGGCAGTGGCGGGCCGGGGGGTCGGTACGGCGGGTGGGGACGCCGGGGCGTCGGCCAACGGGGGCACCGTTGTCGCGAGTTGGGCGCGCAGGTCGCTCGCGCGGCGGCGGGCGTCGCGTACGGACAGCGGCAGCGGGTCCCAGCCGGCGAGCCTGCCGAGCGCCACCACGGGTGGGAAGACGGGGGAGACGGCCATGATCCGTTCCGGCTCACCGACGACGGGCCGCTCGCCAGGCCCGGGGAGGAGGACGACCTGGTCCGCGTAGTGCACGACCCGCTCCAGCCGGTGCTCGGCCATCAGCACCGTCGTGCCCAGGTCGTGCACGAGCCGTTGCAGCACGGCCAGCACCTCCTCGGCCGCCGCCGGGTCGAGCGCGGACGTCGGCTCGTCCAGGACCAGCACCTTGGGGTGGGGAGTGAGCACCGAACCGATCGCGACACGCTGCCGCTGGCCGCCGGAGAGGGTGGCGAGCGGGCGGTCGCGCAGCTCGGCCAGGCCGAGCAGGTCCAGGACCTCCTCGACGCGGCGCCGCATCACGTCGGAGGGCAGGCCCAACGACTCCATTCCGTAGGCCAGTTCGTCCTCGACCGTGTCGGTGACGAAGTGGGCGAGGGGGTCCTGGCCCACCGTGCCGACGAGATCGGCGAGTTCGCGGGGCTTGTGGGTGCGGGTGTCGCGGCCGTCCACGGTGACCCGGCCGCGCAGTGTGCCGCCGGTGAAGTGCGGGACGAGCCCGGACACCGCGCCGAGGAGGGTGGACTTGCCGACCCCGGAGGGGCCGACGAGCAGCACCAACTCGCCCTCGGGGAAGGTGAGATCGACCCCCTGGAGGGCGGGGGCCGGGGCGTCGGCGTAGGTCACCGACACCTGCTCGAACCGGATCACCGGGTCTTCTCCTTGTCCGTGAGGGCCGGCCGGGGCGCGACGAAGGCGGGCAGCAGGCCGAGCAGGATGCCCGCGGCGGGCCAGAGCGGCAGACCGGGTGCCACGAGCGGTACGACGCCGGGGTGCAGGCCCGCCGGGTCGTACGCGCCCGCCCGGATCATCAGCAGGGCGACGGCCGCGCCGGACCCCGCGACCAGCCAGGCCCGGACGCCCCACAGGTCGGGGCGGTAGCGCGTACGGACCGAACGGCGCCCGCCGAGCCGCAGACCGGCGACGGCGGCGACGACGCCGATGCCGAGGAGGGGGAGGCCGTAGGTGGCGCCTTCGGCGGCGAGGAGCCCGTACGTGCCGGCGCAGACGCCGAGCAGACCCCCGAGGGTCAGGACGGTGGTGGTGTGGCGAACGGCGGGAGGTACGGCGGCCGTTCGGCCGTACCCCCGCGCGTCCATCGACGCGGCGACGGCGACGGACCGCTCCAACGCGCCCTCCAGGACGGGCAGTCCGATCTGGAGGACGGCCTTCAGGCCGCCGGTCGACCGGCCGCGCAGTCTGCGGGCGGTGCGCAGCCGCAGGACGTCGCCGACCATGTTCGGCGCGAAGGTCATGGCGACGACGACGGCGACACCCGCCTCGTACAGGGCGCCGGGGAGGGACTTGAGCAGTCTGGCCGGGTTCGCGAGCGCGTTCGCCGCGCCGACGCAGATCAGGAGCGTGGCGAGCTTGGCACCGTCGTACAGCGCGAACACCAGCTGCTCGGCCGTCACGCGGCCCCCGATCCGGATGCCCTTCGCCCAGCCGGGCAGGGGCAGTTCGGGCAGGGTGACGATGAGGTGCGAGCCGGGGACGGGCGAGCCGAGGAAGGCGGAGAAGGCGAGCCGGACGAGGATGACGGCGAGCCCGAGCTTGACGAAGGCCCCGTACGACCGCGCCCACGGCGCGTCGGTCCGCCGCGCGGCGACGACGTACCCGGCGACCCCGACGAGCAGCCCGAGCAACAACGGATTACTGGTCCGCGAAGCCCCCACCCCCAGCCCCAACGCCCACACCCACCACGCTCCGGCATGCAGGGCGTTGCTACGACTGACCTGCGGCGCGCGAAGGACCGAGGCCCCACGGAACGCCGCCCCCCGCCTGCCCGGCCGGGCGCCTGCGCGGTCGCCCCTGTCGCGACCGGTGCGGTCGATGTCCGCGCCCGTGCGGTCGAGGGCGTCCCGCCCTGCGTTGGCCGGCCCGCCGCCCGTGTGTTCACCGGCGTCCCACCCCGGGCGGTTGTTGTGTTGGCTCCCGCCGCCGTATTTGTCGCGCCCTGCGCGGTTGGGAGCGCCGCTCTCGTGGTCGCCCCTGTCGGGGCCGGTGTGGCCGGTGTCCGCGCCCGTGCGGTCGCCGGTGTCCCGCCCTGGGTGGTTGTTTTGCCGACTCCCGCCGCCGTGTTCGTCGCGCGCTGCGCGGGTGGGCGCGCGGCTCGCACCGCCGTCTTCGTCCCGCGCCGCGTCGGCCGACGCACCGCCTGTGCGGTCGCCGGCGTCCCCGCCCCGACCCGCGCCGCACGGCGCCCCGCCCCCGGCGGGCGGGACGTCAGGCGCGGCGACGGTGGGCCTGCCAGGTGGCGGCTGCCGCTAGGGCGAGGACTGCCGCCGCTCCGGTCAGGATGCCGAGCGTCGGGGTGGGGTCGTCGGTGGTCTCCTTGGGGGAAGCCGTTGGGGTTGGGGCTTCATCCGCCGAAATCTGGTCGCCGCAGCCCGACTTGGGGTAGCCGGTGATTCCGCACAGCAGCGCCGCGCTGTTGTAGCGCAGTGGCTTCGCCACCGCCGCCAGCGCGTCCGCGCTCGTCGCGTTCTCGTCCACCCGTGCGCACTCGGCCAGTGGCGCCGGCGGCCTCTCGCCGTTCGGGGCGTCCGCCACCGTGCCCGGGTCGACCACCACCGCGACGCGCTTGCCGCCGGGCTTCGCGGGCGCGGACCCGCACACCGTCGCGAAGTCCGGGGCCTCGCGGGGCTTCGCCGCGTCCTGGCTGTCCGCGCTGACCGCGAAGCGGAAACCGTTCACCGTGCCGTCCGCAGGGCGGGCCGTCGCCGGGCCCTGCGTGGCGTACGTCCATGTCGCGCCGTCGTTCTCCCAGAAGGACCAGTAGCGGTAACCCGCCGCGTGCGCCGTCCCCGTACCCGGCACCGCCAGCACCACGGCGACGAGCAACAGGCCCCGTATCACGGGCGAGGCGGCACCTCTCATGACCGGCGCCGCCTCGCCCGTACGACGAACACCGCCCAGATCGCCAGCGCGGCGACCAGCCCGACGGCGATCGTCCACAGGTTCCCGGACATGCTGCTTCTCTCTTCCTTCTGGTCCGCCAGGACCTTCTGCTGCTCGGCCGTCGTCAACGGCTTGGGCCCGATCCACTTGGGCGCGGGCCCCGTCGCGTTGAGGGCCTTGACCAGGTCGGTGCCGCCGAACTCGCGCGGGTCGGTGCTCGTCGTATGCGCGGCGAAGATCAACTGGGCATACGCGGCAGGGCCGTTCTCCTTCGCCCACGCCGCCGAGTTCTTCTCCAGCCACTTCATCGCGCCCGCCGCCTGCTTGCCGTACCCGGCGGTCGTCAGCGCGACGACGGCGTCCGCCGTGTTGCCGTGGTCCGGCAGCGGCGCCGAGTCCGCGGCGCCGGGCATCGGCGGCTGGTCCAGGTGCCCCGTCCTGGCGAGCGCCTTCGCCAGATACGCCGCGCCGTTGCGCGCCGCACGCTCCGGCGTGCGCGGGTGCAGGTCCTGGCAGACGGGCGCGGCCCCGGGCTCGACGCCCGTCGTGACCATCCGCTTCCCGACCCCGCCGAGCAGAGCGGCGGCGGTGGCATCGGCGTTGGGGAGAAGCGCGCCGGACTTGTCCGGCTGGTACGCGAACGCGCCCGCGCCCTCCTTCGCGTCGCAGGGAATCGCGAAGCTCATCAGCGCCTGGTACGGGGACCTGCCCTCCGTCGACAACCTCT
Source organism: Streptomyces sp. NPDC058665 (assembly GCF_042714995.1). Lineage (NCBI taxonomy): Bacteria > Bacillati > Actinomycetota > Actinomycetes > Kitasatosporales > Streptomycetaceae > Streptomyces > Streptomyces sp. NPDC058665. The sequence continues at coordinate 81,206 of NZ_JBHXRX010000019.1, read as the reverse complement.
TGCCCACCGGGGCGCCACCCGCGGCCAGCGCTCCTATCACCAGCGCCGTGGAGTTGGCGTCGCTGGGGGCACCCGCGCTGTAGCCCCAGCCGCCGTCCTTGTTCTGCGCGGAGGCCAGCCAGCTGATGCCGTTGTTCATCGCGTCGGGGTGCGTGGTGAGCGCGGCCAGCATCTGCACGGCGGCGGCGGTCGAGTTGGTGTCGACGACCGTCTTCGCGTCGCACGGCTTCGTGGGATCGGGGCGGTACGCCGGGAACGCGCCGCTGTCGCACTGCTGGCCGAGCAGCCAGTTGACGGCGGAGTCGGCGGGCATGACGTTCACGGCCCGCTGCGCCAGCATGGCGAGCGACTGCCGCCAGACGCCGTCGTACGTCGGGTCTCCCGTGCCGTACATCCCGGTGGGGAGCTTCACCGGCGGCGCGGCGGGCGCCCGCCCGCCGGCGGCAGAGGCGTCGTCGGCCGGGGCGCCGAAGGCCATGGAGGGGACGGCGGCCACGCACAGGACGGCGGCTGCGGCGAACGCTGCCGCGCTGCGCGCCGCGCGGCGGCGAACGGTGTTCATGGCGGGTGGGGCCTCTCCTGCGGGAACGCGGATACACGGGTACGCGGGGTACGCGAGAACCGGGCAGGCGCACAGCGGCACCAGGCTCCGGCTCCGTATGCCTCGACGGTGCCGGCCACCGGGGGTTTCCGGTGGCACGAGCCGGTCACGACCGCGTCCGGGGTGTTCCGACTCGCCGCCGGTGAGGGCGGCTCACGGTTGCGGGTCAGCGCCGGATTCGCACCGGCTTCCCCCCGTACGGGCATGATGACGACCCGCTCACTCTACCGGCCACCTTTCCGGACGGCCCGGACGCCGTCGCCGCCTCTCCCGCCCCGCCGGGGACTCTCCCGCCACCGCCCCGTCGCCGTTTTCGTCCCCAAATCGCCGTACGGGCCGGACGAACCCGCCCGACGACCGCTCCACGGACGCCATCTGACGGACCGTCAGCGACCGGATCACCCCCAGCTCGCCCCGACCGCCCCACCCGCCCCGGTCGTGGTGCGAATCACCCCTGGACGCCCCTCTTCACGGCGCCGCCTGCCGGTAGATTCGAGGCTCGCGATGCCCTTCCGTCCACCCGACGGGAACTTGTTCCGGATTGACGCGAGCGGTTACGCTCCGGCGAAAGTGAAGTGAGAAGTGAGGGCCGAGAGTGACCGCTGAGGCCGTAGAGGCGGGTGCCCCCGCGGGGCCCGCGGGCACCTCCGGCGCGGCGGACGGCGACCGGCCGCTGCGCATAGCGCTCCTCACCTACAAGGGCAACCCCTTCTGCGGCGGCCAGGGCGTCTACGTACGACATCTCTCACGCGAGCTGGCCCGTCTCGGCCACCATGTCGAGGTCATCGGCGCCCAGCCCTACCCCGTACTCGACGAGGGCGTCCCGCTCACCGAACTCGGCAGTCTCGACCTCTACCGGCAGCCCGACCCGTTCCGGACGCCGGGACGCGGCGAGTACCGCGACTGGATCGACGCCATCGAAGTCGCCACCATGTGGACCGGCGGTTTTCCCGAGCCACTGACCTTCTCGCTGCGGGCCCGCCGCCATCTGGCCGCCCGCCGGGGCGAGTTCGACGTCGTGCACGACAACCAGACACTCGGCTACGGGCTCCTCGGCGACCTCGGCGCACCCCTGGTCACCACCATCCACCACCCCATCACCGTCGACCGGCAGTTGGAGATCGACGCCGCCGCCGGACGGCTCGCCCGCGCCTCCGTACGCCGCTGGTACGCCTTCACCCGCATGCAGAAGCGCGTCGCGCGCCGGCTGCCGTCGGTCGTCACGGTCTCCGGGAGCTCGAAGCAGGAGATCACCGACCATCTCGGGGTACGGCACGACCGCATCAAGGTCGTGCACATAGGCGCCGACACACGGCTGTTCTCGCCGGACCCCGCCGTTCCCGAGATCCCGGGCCGGATCGTCACCACCTCCAGTGCCGACGTACCGCTCAAGGGCCTCGTCCATCTTGTCGAGGCGCTGGCCAAGCTCCGTACGGGGAATCCCCGGGCGCATCTCGTGGTCGTCGGCAAGCGCGCCGAGGACGGGCCCGTCCACCGGGCCATCGAGACACACGGGCTCGGCGACGCCGTCCAGTTCGTCAAGGGCATCTCCGACACCGAACTGGTCGACCTCGTACGCGGCGCGCAGATCGCCTGCGTACCGTCCCTGTACGAGGGTTTCTCCCTGCCCGCCGCGGAGGCCATGGCCACCGGCACCCCGCTGGTCGCCACCACCGGCGGCGCGATCCCCGAGGTCTCGGGTGCCGACGGCGAGACCTGTCTGGCCGTGCCGCCCGGCGACGCTGACGCGCTCGCAGGCGCGCTCAACAGGCTGCTGAACGACCGGGAGTTGCGCGAGCGCCTTGGCGCCGCGGGGCGCGAGCGGGTGCTGCGCCGGTTCACCTGGGCGCGCGCCGCCGAGGGCACCGCCGAGCTGTACCGCGCGGCCGTCGCCGCCCGCGCGGGGGCGGCCCGCTGATCCCGCGACTCCCTCCACCCCCCATCCCCGACCCGCGAAAGCAGGAACTCGTGCTGACCGTGGACTTCTCCCGTTTCCCGCTCGCCGCCGGCGACCGGGTGCTCGATCTGGGGTGCGGCGCGGGCCGGCACGCCTTCGAGTGCTACCGGCGCGGCGCCCAGGTCGTGGCCCTCGACCGGAACGGTGCGGAGATCCGCGAGGTCGCCACCTGGTTCGCCGCGATGAAGGAGGCCGGGGAGGCGCCGCCCGGCGCCACCGCCACCGCGATGGAGGGGGACGCGCTCAACCTCCCCTTCCCCGACGAGTCCTTCGACGTCGTGATCATCTCCGAGGTCATGGAGCACATCCCCGACGACAAGGGTGTGCTCGCGGAGATGGTCCGCGTTCTGCGGCCAGGCGGCCGGATCGCCGTGACCGTGCCGCGTTACGGCCCCGAGAAGGTCTGCTGGACGCTCTCCGACGCGTACCACGAGGTCGAGGGCGGCCATATCCGGATCTACAAGGCCGACGAACTCCTCGGCAGGATGCGGGAGGCCGGACTCCGGCCGTACGGCACCCATCACGCGCACGCCCTGCACTCGCCCTACTGGTGGCTCAAGTGCGCCTTCGGCGTGGACAACGACCAGGTGCTGCCCGTGCGCGCGTATCACAAACTGCTCGTCTGGGACATCATGAAGAAGCCGTTCGCGACGCGCTTCGCCGAGCAACTGCTCAATCCGGTCGTCGGCAAGAGCTTCGTCGCCTACGCCACCAAGCCGCACCTGCCGACGGCGGCGGGCAAGTGACCTTGCCAGGTCGTGGCCCCGACCGCACCGAACATCTCGTCCTGCCCGGTGTCCTGACGGCGGATCAGGCCGCCGAGACCGTCGCGGGCATCCTCGCCGTCCAGCGCCCCGACGGCGCCATCCCATGGTTTCGCGGCCACCATCTCGACCCGTGGGACCACACCGAGGCCGCCATGGCGCTCGACGCGTCCGGTGAACACGAGGCGGCGGCGCGCGCGTACGAGTGGCTGGCCCGGCATCAGAACGAGGACGGGTCCTGGTACGCCGCCTACCACGACGGCGACTGGGCCCGGCCGACCGATTCGAGCCGCGAAACCAACTTCTGCGCCTATCCCGCCGTCGGGGTCTGGCACCACTATCTGGCCACCGGCGACGAAACGTTCCTCGACCGGATGTGGCCCGTGGTGCACTCCGCCGTCGAGTTCGTCCTGGAACTCCAGCGGCCCGGCGGGCAGATCGGCTGGAAGCGCGAGGCCGACGGCACCGCCGTCCACGACGCGCTGCTCACCGGCAGTTCGTCCGTGCACCAGGCGCTGCGGTGCGCGCTCGCCATCGCCGAGGAGCGTGAAGAGGCGCAGCCCGACTGGGAGTTGGCCGCCGGATCGCTCGCGCACGCGATCCGCGAGCACCCCGAACGGTTCCTGGACAAGAGCCGCTACTCGATGGACTGGTACTACCCGGTCCTCGGTGGCGCGATGACCGGGACACAGGCGAAGGCCCGTATCGAGGAAGGCTGGGACCAGTTCGTCGTCCCCGGACTCGGGGTGCGCTGTGTGCTGCCCAACCCGTGGGTCACCGGTGGCGAGAGCTGTGAACTCGCCATGGCGCTCTGGGTGGTGGGCGAGTCCGACCGCGCGCTCGACGTACTCCAGTCCATCAGGCATCTGCGTGCGGACGACGGAATGTACTGGACGGGGTATGTCTTCGAGGGCAAGAAGGCCTTCTGGCCCGAGGAGTTGACCAGCTGGACGGCGGCATCACTGCTGCTGGCCGTGGCCGCGCTCGGAGGAGACGAGGCGACCACGGCGGTCTTCAGCGGTGAGAGGCTGCCGTCCGGGCTGGAGCCGGACTGCTGCGAACGGGTGGGCTGAGTCCGCCTTCTGACGCTGTGTCACTGCGGACCCTGCGTCAGATGCGGCGCAGCCGGCCGGCCAGCCCGTGGCCGATGAGCAGGTACACCACGGCCGCGAGACCGTAACCGGACACCACCCGCGCCCATGCCTCGTCGAAGGTGAACAGGTCGTAGGACCAGCCGGCGAGCCAGCGCGCCGCGTCCTGGACGAAGTTCACCAGGTCGTTGGCGCGGTTGGCCTCCAGCAGGTACATCAGAATCCACAGGCCCAGGATGAAGGCCATGACATCCGCGATCACGATGAGGACCGTGGCTGCCGCGCTGCTTCCACTGCGTTGACGTGTAGCCATGACGACCGTGTTGCCGCTCCGGGGCGGGTGAAACCCCTGTACACCGAAGGCCCCCCGCCCGGAAGGGCGAGGGGCCGTGACGCTGCGGTGGAACGAGTGCGGGCGCTGCCCGGCGCTCAGCCGCGCTGGATGCCGGTCGTGTCCTGGAGCAGACCGCGACGCCCGTCCTGCGTCTGGGCGATCAGACCGGGACCGCGCTGCTCGACGGCCAAGTACCAGGTACCGGGCGCGAGTTCGGCGATCGGGGACGGCGAGCCGTCCTCACCGTACAGGGGACGGGCCACCGGCACGGCGAACCAGAACGGCTCGAAGTTACCGGCGGGCGCGCCGCCCTGCTTCGGGCCCGGGGCCCCCGGCTGCCCGCCCTGCGAGGGCTGACCCGGACCGGGCTGCCCCGGCTGGGCACCACCGAACGCGGGCTGCGGCTGACCCGGCTGGCCACCGTACGGCTGCTGCTGGGCGCCCGGGTAGCCGTAACCCTGGTTGGGCTGGCCCGGCTGGCCGTACGGCGACGCGACCTGCGGCGGCCTCGGGGCTCCGACGAGGGGGCCCTTGAGTGCGGGGACGAGCGGGGTGGCGACCGCGCCCGCGGCGAGCACGATCGTGGAGAGCAGGCCCAGGATCATGCCGGCGCCCGCGTTGTCCGCGTCGATGATGTTCCAGAACGCGGTCCACAGGGCGAAGACGGTCAGGGCGACGCCGAACTGGCCGAGGTCCAGACCGGCCACCTTGCGGCCTGGCATGGCGCGTCCGACGACGATGAGAGCAGCGCCGATGATGCCGGCGATGAACATGCTCATCAGAAGGCCGAGTGCGTCCCAGGCGTTCGCACTGTCGAAGCCCGAACAGTCGATACCTTGCGGGCAGTCGATGCTGGACAGGTCGAGGAACGAGGCGATGAACAGCACCACCGCTGCTCCGATCACCACGCCATCGCCTCGTGTGAGGGAGCGGATGTTCACGTGAAAAGTCCTTCGTAGATCGTCTCGTCGGGGCGGTCGCCACCGGCGCGAGGGCGACGGTGCGGAGTGCGAAGCTCGGGGGCGGCTCCCTATCGTACGGATGAATCTATCGTCTGCCCGAGCGGGTCGTCTTCTTGGTTCCGGGCCACCTCATGAGGGGACCACAACAGGCCCTCCAACGGTTGCGGGAGAGCGCGGCGAAGAATGGACAGCGGTCTTTTCGTTGTGAATCCGTTGCCGTTTCCGGCTGTTCGGGCTGCGTTCCCCGACCTGTGACGCCTACTGTTCCTGGCGTACGGCTATCGCTTGAGGAAAGAGCTGATGCCGTCGGCCATTCCCTGCGCGGCCTTCTGGCGCCAGTTGGCGCTCGTCAGCAGGGCGATGTCCTTGGAGTCGCGCATGTTGCCGCACTCGATGAACACCTTCGGCACGGTGGAGAGATTCAGTCCGCCGAGGTCGTCGCGGACATCAAGTCCCGTGTCGTCACCGAGGTAATTGGAGGGGGCGCTTCCGGTCGTGCGTACGAAATTGCCCGCGACGCGTTCGCCGAGATCGCGCGACGGGGCCACGATCTTTGTGGTGTCGGCTCCGCCCGACTTCACCAGTGCGGGGAGGATGACATGGAAGCCCCGGTTGCCGACGGCCGAGCCGTCCGCGTGGATGGAGATGACGGCATCGGCCTTGGCCTTGTTGCCGATTTCCGCGCGCTCGTCCACACACGGTCCCCACGGGCGGTCGTTGTCGTGAGTGAGTTTCACCGTCGCGCCCTCTTTACGGAGGAGAGTGCGGAGGCGCTGTGAAACATCGGCGGTGAATTCGGCTTCCGTGTAACCGGAGTTGCCCGAGGTGCCCGTGGTGTCGCATTCCTTGCGGTTGGTTCCGATGTCCACCAGCTTGTTGATCTCGGTGGTGTGCTTGAAGTTGCCCGGGTTGTGCCCGGGGTCGATGACGACGACGCGCCCCGCGAGCGGGCCCTCGCCGGGAGCGGGCCTGGCGTCGCCCGGAGCCCCGTCGTCGCCCCGCGCCGGCTTCGACGGCGCGGACGACCCCGGCGACTCGGAGAGGCCCTGCCCCGGCTCGGAGCCGGGCGAACCGGGGCTGTCGTCCGAGCCGTCGGCGGGGGACGACGCGCTCGCGCTCCGCGCCGGACCCCCCTCGTCGGACCCGCCCGTGGCCTGCCAGATCAGCCACCCGGCGAAGGCGCCGGGCACCAGGGCCGCGAGCGCGACGGTCAGCGTGGTCCGCGAGGTCCGGCGGCGGGGGGCGGGGGAGTGGCTTTCGTCGTACGACACGCGGCGATGCTAGTGCGTGGAGGACGGAGCGTCAGGTTCCGGTGCCGGTACGTCGCAGAACACGCAGCGAGTCGTACGTCCGGACCTCGGTGAAGGCGCCGGACGCCAGCGCCCGCAGCCACACCCGGTACGGGGCTTGGCCGCCGTCCGCCGGGTCCGGGAACACGTCGTGGACTACCAGCAGCCCGCCATCGGCCAGATGGGGCGCCCAGCCCTCGTAGTCGCCGTTCGCGTGCTCGTCGGTGTGACCGCCGTCGATGAACACCAGACCCAGCGGGCCGCCCCAGACGGCGGCAACCTGCGGGGAGCGGCCCACGATCGCCACGACATGGTCTTCGAGACCGGCCGCGTGGAGCGTGCGGCGGAACGACGGCAGGGTGTCCATCCGGCCGACCTCGGGGTCGACGACCGCCGGGTCGTGGTACTCCCAGCCGGGCTGCTGCTCCTCGCTGCCGCGGTGGTGGTCGACGGTGAGGGCCGTGACACCGGCGGCGCGGGCGGCGTCGGCGAGCAGGATCGTGGAACGGCCGCAGTACGTGCCGACCTCCAGCAGCGGCAGCCCGAGGGCGGCGGCCTCGGTGGCGGCGGCGTACAGCGCGAGGCCCTCACCGGTCGGCATGAAGCCCTTGGCGCCCTCGAAGGCCGCGAGAACGCCGGGGGAGGGGGCGGGGGCCGGGACACGGGCCGGGGTCGGGTCGTACGGGGCGGTCCCGGCGGTCATGGGTGCTCCTCCTGCGTTCTGTGCGGGCTGCGGTCGCCCATGCTGCCGTACGCCCTCCCGTACGCCGACACGCGCCCTGCGAGCCGGACACGGGCCCGGTGACCGGACACAGGCCCGGTGTCTCGACACGCGCTACGACCGGACGGCCGCCCGGGGCGCCAGGACCAGGTCGACATCCACCGGAAGCGCGTGGCCGTGATACGTCGCCGGGTGGGCGTGGGACGCGTACCCCGTCGCCGAACCCGCCAGTACGTACCGCCCGGCGGCAGGGGCCGCGAGCGCGTATCTGCCCTCGTCGTCCGCCGTGGTCAGGCCCGCTTGGTGGCCACGGGGGTCGATCAGCGTGACGTTCGCCCGTGCGACGGGCGCGCCGTCGGCGTCGAGCACCCGGCCGCGGAAGCCCGCGACGGCGGCGGCGGAACCACCGGCCGCCTCGGCGTCACCCTCGCTGCTGGCCCGCAACTCCGTGCGGGCCGAGGCCTTGTGGGACGGCAGGAGCATCGCCAGGGCCAGACCGCCGAGCGCGGCGGCGGTGGCGATCACGAACGAGATGCGGAAGCCGTGCAGGCTGGGCACCGCCGTGGGACCCGTACCGATCGCCGTACGCGCCAGGACCATGCCGATCACGGCGCTGGAGACGGACGTACCGATCGAACGCGCCAGCGTGTTCAGCCCGTTGGCCGCGCCGGTCTCCGACGGGTCGACGGCCCCCACGATCAGGGCGGGCAGCGACGAGTACGCGAGGCCGATGCCCGCGCCGAGGATCATCGAGATGACGACGGTCTGCCAGGCGGCGCTCATCATGAGCAGCCCGGCGACGTAGCCGATCGCGATGACGGCCATGCCGGTCATCAGCGAGGTCTTCGGACCGCGCCGTGCCGAGAGCCGGGCGTAGACCGGGGCCACGAGCATCATCGTCAGTCCGAGCGGGGCGACGCACAGGCCCGCGACGACCATGGACTGGCCGAGTCCGTAGCCGGTGGACGTCGGAAGCTGGAGCAGCTGCGGGAGGATCAGCGAGACCGCGTAGAACGCGACGCCGACCATCACCGAGACGAGGTTGGTGACCAGCACCTCACGGCGCGCGCTGGTGCGGAGGTCGACGAGCGGGGCCTTGAGCCGCAGCTCCATGTAGCCCCACAGCCCGAGGACCACGACGGCGATGCCGAAGAGCCCGAGCGTCGTGCCCGAGGTCCAGCCCCACGTACTGCCCTTGGTGACCGGCAGCAGCAGGGCGACGAGGCCCGCGGAGAGCCCGAGCGCGCCGAACCAGTCGAATTTGCCGCCGGCCCGCACGGAGCTTTCCGGGACGGTGAGGACGGTCAGCAGCATCGACAGCACGCCGAGGCCGGCCGCGCCGAAGAAAAGGGTGTGCCAGTCGGCGTGCTGGGCGACGAACGCGGCGCCGGGCAGGGCGAGACCGCCGCCCACCCCGATCGACGAACTCATCAGGGCCATCGCCGAGGGGAGCTTCTCGCGGGGCAGTTCGTCACGCATGATGCCGATGCCCAGGGGGATCGCGCCCATCGCGAAGCCCTGGAGGGCACGGCCTACGATCATGACCGTCAGATCGTCGGTGAACGCGCAGATCAGCGAGCCGACGACCATGACGGCCAGACTCGCGAGCAGCATCCGCCGCTTGCCGTACAGATCGCCCAGCCGCCCCATGATCGGGGTGGACACCGCACCGGCGAGGAGGGTCGCGGTGATGACCCACGTCGCGTTGTCGGGCGAGGTACGGAGCAGGGCCGGCAGGTCCTTGATGATCGGGACGAGCAGGGTCTGCATGACGGCGACGGTGATGCCGGCGAAGGCGAGTATGGGGACGACGCCGCCGGTCCCCCGCTTACGCGAAGCGGCCCCGGGGAGGGGGCCGGAACCGGTGTGGTGGTCGGGCGTCGCTTGTGGCATAGGTGGAGCCTCCGGGCAGGCGAAGAGTGGACAAGGCCAGCAAAAAGGATGCTTGAGGCCACTAAGTAGATGGAAGCTGAACGCTTCCGGGTCCTCCCCGTATTCCTGGCGCCGCCCCCTATTCCCGGCCCGGCAGGATTCTGACGCGGTCCGGCTCGCGGCGCCAGGTCGGGTGCGACACCAGGTCCGGTCACGGCACTAGGGGGTGTCTTCAAAGTCCCGCCTGGCCCGCGACGCCTGGCACGCGCGCTCGCGGCGTTGTCGGAGTCGCTCAAGTACGTCCAGTACGAGAGCGATCCTCCGCCTTGCGATCGCACGCACCAGCCGCCGCAGGCCCCGCCTTGCAGGCGGACGGCGCTACTTTGAAGACACCCCCTAGCCGCAGCAGTGGAGTTCGTCGGCGACGGCGAACATGCCGACCGCGACAAGGCCACCGTTGGGCGGGAACCGCGCACGTCGTCGCCGGCCTGTTCGACTGAGCTAACCGGGATCGGGTTCGTCGTGGATGGTCAACGCTCCGGCGAGGTCGAGTTCGGCGACGGTGCCATGTGCCCCGGCGCGGACGAGCAGCACCGCACCGAGCGCGGTGCTCCAGAACGTCCTGGCTTCCACATTGAGCGGTCGACGGGCCCTCCAGCCGCGACTGTCGATGAGCTGGCTCACGAAGCGCTCGGATTGCCTGAACAGCAACTGGAGGTGCTGGTCGACCACGGGGGCGAGTTCGGGCTTGGAGATCCCGGCGGCGAGTGCTCGCGTGACTGACGGAAGCGAGGGCATCGCCAGTACCGCGCGGGCGATGTTGCGCCGAAATGTCGCGGCGTCGGGGGCTTGGCGACCGATGCGCTCAATCCGTCGGGCGTCGTGCAGCAAGCCGAGAAAGGCGGCGTGCACGAGAAGCGAGTCCTTGGAGCCGAAGTGGTAGGTGACCTGATTGGGGAAGACGCCTGCCGCGTTCGCGATCTCCACGACGCTCACCTCGGCGCCGGACCGTTCCATGCAGAGCCGTGCGGTTGCCTCGATCAGCCGGTGCCTCGTCGCGCGACCGCGGTCCCGCGACCGGGCCGACGTTGATCGAGCTTCGGTTCGCTTCTTCTCCACACCAGAATTGTATGTGATACAACAGGGAAGTTCTCACTTGTATCGCATACAAGAAAGGTTGAGGGGCATGCACCGGACTGAAGTCGTCGTGACCGGACTCGGCGCGATCACACCACTCGGGGCAGACGTGGCGTCCACCTGGGACGCCCTGCTTGCCGGCGAGTCCGGCATCCGCGGCGGCGTCCTGCGTGGCCACGAAGATGCCGGCCTTCCCGACACCGCCGCGGGGACGATGGCGATCGACCCCGCCGAGTTGCTGCCGCCGGTGCGGGCCAGGCGGCTCGACCGCTCGCAGCAGGCGGCCTTGGTCGCGGCGGCCGAAGCCTGGGCCGATACCGGCGCCCCAGAGGTGGACCAGGACCGGCTCGCGGCAGTGATCGGCACGGGCATCGGGGGCGTGCGGACGCTGCTGAGGGAAGACGACGTACTGGAGGCGGCCGGGACGCGGCGCGTCTCGCCACGCACGGTCCCGATGCTCATGCCCAACGCGGCGGCGGCGCTGATCAGTATCGAATACGGTGCACGGGCAGGTGTCTACACGCCCGTCTCGGCGTGCTCTTCCGGTGCCGAGGCGATCGCCCTGGGTGCCCGGCTCATCCGTGCCGGTGAGGCGGACGTGGTCATCGCGGGCGGGACCGAGGCCGCGATCACGCCGATCACCGTTGCCGGCTTCGCCCAGGCACAAGCACTGTCGCGGCATACCGTCGAACCCGCGTCCGCATCCCGGCCGTTCGCCGCGGACCGCAGCGGATTCGTCCTCAGTGAAGGTGCGGCTGTCGTGGTGCTGGAGAGCACCGAGCATGCCGGCGCCCGGGGCGCGCGCGTCCACGCGGTGCTCGCCGGCGCCGGCATCGCCGCCGACGCTCACCACATCACGGCGCCCGCCGCCGACGGCTCCGGTCAGGTCTCGGCCATGCGGAAGGCCCTCGCGCAAGCCGGTTTTGCTCCCGAGCAGATCAGCCACATCAATGCCCATGCCACCGGGACTCCGGTCGGCGACGTCGCCGAGGCGCACGCGATCGGGGAAGTCTTCGGCCGCGCCACCGTGACAGCCCCCAAGGCGGCGCTCGGTCATCTCTTCGGCGCAGCCGGCGCGATCGAAGCGCTCATCGGCGTCCTCAGCGTGGAGCACGGCGTCATCCCGCCGACCCGTAACCTCACCGCGGCCGGCGTCGCTCCCGACATCGATCTCGATGTCGTCACTGAGCGGCGAGACGTCCCCCAGGAGGCCGTGCTCAGCAATTCATTCGGCTTCGGTGGGCAGAACGTCTCGCTCATCGTCACCGGCGCACGGCACCATGCGTCCCGAACGGCCTCGACGACACCATGACCCACGCGAACGCACCGTTGTCCATGGAGGGTCGCCGTCGATTGATCGAGCGTTGCAAGACTCGTCCGGTTACGCATGTCGCCGTAGAGATGGGGAAATCCTGCTGTGGTACGCGGTCGGGGGCGGCTGCCGCCGTGCTGGTGCATACGTGGGTAGGCGGGTGGTCGGTGGCTCCGGAGCGCCGTCCGGGTGTTCCGCGCGGCGCAGTTGGCGGTCGATGGCGCGGTCACGGAGGTGTCCGATGAGACCGGGAAGGGCGAGAAGGACGAAAAGGGCGAGTACGACGAGGTAACCACTGATTGAGTTCATGCCCCCACTGTCGTCGCTCCAAGAAACAAAGAGCAGTGGCAGGACTGTCATGAACCACCGAATTACTGCCACACTGGTGCCATGCTCAAGAACGTGGCCGTCGTCCTGCTCGACGGAGTCCACCCCTTCGAACTCGGCGTGCTCTGTGAGGTCTTCGGCCTCGACCGCAGCGCGCAGGGCCTGCCCGTCTACGACTTCGCCGTCGTCTCGGCCGAGGGCCCCGTGCTCCGTACGCACGCCGGGTTCACGATCTCCGTACCGCACGGGCTCGACCGGCTGGATGCCGCCGATCTGATCTGTGTGCCGGCCGGGGACACGTACGTCGTCCGGGACTATCCGCCGGAGCTGCTGGACGCGTTGCGTCGGGCCGTACACCGGGGCGCGCGCGTGCTCAGCGTCTGCGCGGGCGTGTTCACCCTCGGCGCCGCCGGGCTGCTCGACGGGCGCCGCTGCGCCACCCACTGGATGCACTCCGCCGAGCTTGCGGAGGCGTACCCGCTGGCCGACGTCCAGCCCGACGTGCTGTACGTGGACGACGGCCCGGTGGTCACCTCCGCCGGTACGGCCGCGGGCATCGACGCCTGCCTCCATGTCGTACGCCAGGAGCACGGCCCCGAGGTCGCCAACGCCATCGCCCGCCGCATGGTGGTGCCGCCGCACCGCGACGGCGGTCAGGCGCAGTTCATCGAGCGCCCGCTGCCCACCGCGTGCGACACGGTGGGCGGGGTGCTGGCCTGGATGGAGCGGCATCTGGACCGCGAGATGACCGTCGAACAGCTCGCGGAGCGCGCCCACATGTCACCCCGCACGTTCGCGCGCCGGTTCCAGCAGGAGACGGGGACCACTCCGTACCGCTGGCTGCTGCGCCAACGCGTGCTGCTGGCACAGGAGTTGCTGGAGGGGACGGCCGAGACGGTCGACGCGATAGCCGGCCGGTCCGGCTTCGGGAACGCGGCGGGGCTGCGCCACCACTTCATGCGGACGCTCGGGACGACCCCGAACGCGTACCGGCGTACGTTCAGGGGCCCCACGCGCGCCGCGTGAGGCCCCCGGGGGCGCAGGACCCTAGACGCCGCAGCTCGGCGCGGACCAGAAGCGGCCCGACCGGTGGTCGACATGGGCGTGGTCGTTGTGGTCCGGGTACCCCGGGCCGAGGATCCCGTTGAAGCCGTGGTTGCGCGCGTTCTGGGCCAGGCCGCACAGCGTGTGCGGACCGGACCCGATGTCGGCGGCGTCACCGTACAGATGGCGGCTGTTGGAAGCCCCGCCCACCGCCGCGTTGCACGCCTGCGAGCGGAATCCGCTGGTGACACGGAGCGGCTGGTCACCCATCGCGTGCCGCATCGCCTCCAGCTTCCACATGGTGCGCAGGGCGTTGGACTTGGCGGTCGCCGCGCTCACCGCGCCACCGGCCCAGGTGGAGTTGCAGGTGTTCAGCTCGGCGTACGTGAAGTGGATCGGCGTGCAGTCGTCGTCCTGGAGCTCGTAGATCTTGTTGAAGGTGTTCTGGCCCGCGACGCCGTCGGCGGCCAGCCCGTACGCGGACTGGAAGCGCTTGACCGCGGAGGCGGTCGCCGGTCCGAACTCGCCGTCGATGACGAGCGGGGCGGCGTTGCCCACATGGCCGGCCACCCGGATCTGGAGCTGGGTCACGGCCGCGCCGCTGGACCCCTGGGAGAGGGTGCCGGACCAGGTGTAGCAGCCGTCCGCCTGCGCCGGGCCGGCGGTGACGACCGCCCCGGCCACCGCGAACGACAGGGTCATGACAGCGCTGAGCAGAATGCGTGCGGTTCGTCTGAGCATCGGGTCTCCAGATTCGAGATTCGAGGCGAGATGTACCGCAGAGGGTGGCGTACGGGTCGACGCGCGTCAACCCGCCCCCGACCAGGGACAGTTGTCGGACCAATGGCGCCGGGACCCACGCTTCACCGGCAGTCCACCGCGACGCCGAAGGCCCCGCTCCCAGAGATCGGGAACGGGGCCGGGAGCTGGTCCCAGGGCTGGTGCCGCTCAGGCGTTCGGCACGACCTCGTAGCGCGGCGTGCCCTCTTCCATCTGCCGCAGCGCGTCCTTGCGGTCGCGCTTCGAGAGCCGGTCGATGTAGAGGTATCCGTACAGATGATCCGTCTCGTGCTGGAGGCAGCGCGCGAAGTAGCCCGTGCCGCGCACCTTGATCGGCCTGCCCTGGAGATCCTGGCCCCGCACCACCGCGTAGCCGGGGCGCGCCAGCTCCGCGTACGCCGTCGGCACGGAGAGGCAGCCCTCGTTGCCGTCCTCCAAGTTGCGGTCCTCGGGCGGGAGTTCGTCCAGCACCGGGTTGCACACGACGCCCACGTGGCGCACGCCGTCGTCGTCGGGGCAGTCGTACACGAAGACCTTCAGGTCCACGCCGATCTGGTTGGCGGCCAGGCCCACGCCCTCCGCCGTCCGCTGACTGGCGAACATGTCGTCCACGAGCGCGGCGAGCTTGTCGTCGAACTCGGTGACGTCCGCGCACTCCTTGTGCAGGACCGGATTGCCGACGACGGTGATCGGCCGCGACGTGCCGCGCTCGCGGTAGGCGAGCTCACGCGCTTCCGCGTCCTCGGAGTCGACGACGAAACCCTCGTCGTCGACAATCCCCTCGCCGCCCGCGACGAACCCGTCCCCCCGCTCCGCCTGGGAGGTCCCGCCCTCGGTCATCTGGTCCGTCTCCTGCTGCGCCATGTCCGCAGTACGCCTTCCTCGGTACCCGCTGCTGCCTGAACACCGCTGCCCGCGCGATGTGCCCGTACAGCCTACGGCCCGCGGTCGCGTCACCGGCTCGATGCCCGGGAACCGGCCCGCATCTCAGCCCCCGCCACCCCCGCCGCCCCGCCGCCCCTGTCGTCCGTCACGCGCGCCGCCGGGCACGCGCCTCTACGGTCTCAGCAGACCTCTTCGAGGTCCCGCCACTCACGTGTGTCCGGGCTGTCGGCGACCCAGCCGTCCAGCAGGCCGCGGACCAGCCCGGGAGGCGCGGCTATCCCGCACTCGCGCTCAGGCACCCACAGCTCGCCCTCCGTGCGATGGCCGAGCGGCCCCGGATGCCCCGGCTCGCTGTGGTCGTGCGGATCCAGGTGCTCGCCGTCGCCCTCGGCGCTCGGCATCCGGCTCTCCGAGCAGGCCCGGCACAGCAGCCGTACGGAGGACGACCAGTCCTCGGCGGCGAAGCCCGCGTCGGCCGCCAGCCGCTCCAGGGCGTCCCGGTCGGACTCGGTCGCCGCCTCCAGCAGCACCACCCACGTCGGCACCGGGGACGGCGCCCAGAGCTCGATCTCGTCGAAGACCGGGAAGGCTCGCGCGGTGCCGTTCGAACCGGCGGCGGTCGTACGCTCACCGTTCGGCACGCCGTCGTGCAGGACGACCTCGCCCCAGCGGCGCCCCGAGGACGGCAGCGGGATGGACAGGATCTCTATCCTGGCCGGGTCGAGCCTGCGGCCCCAGACGACCTCGGCCTCGCCCTCGGGCGAGAGCCGGACGGCCGCGCTGCCCAGCTCCATACCGACGGGCTCGCCGGTCGCCGCGGCCGTGTACTGATTGCCGGGCACCTTCAGCCCGTACGCCTGCCAGGCCCGCCGGGCCAGCGGCCAGTCCTGGAGCGCGGTGGCCGCGATGCCCACGTTCCACCAGTCGGGTGCCCCGGCCTCCTTGTCGAGCAGCGCGACGGCGCGCAGCCCGGCGGCCCGTGCCTGCTCCCAGTCGTGCCGGAACTTGTGCAGAAGAGCCAGGTTGAACCAGGACTCGGAGAGCCAGGGCTCCAGATCCGCCGCCCGGGTGAGCAGCGCGCCCGCGTCCTCGTACCGTCCGTCGCCGATCAGCGTGAACGCGCGGTCGGTGGCCTGCCGCCACGAGGCGGAGGGCCGATGCCGTACCTTCCCGAAGATCTTCACGATTCCCGCCTGCCGGTCGCTCGGGGCTGTGCCCCCGGGACACCCCTCTTGGACTCCTCTTCGCATCCAACCATGCCCGGTCGGACGCTCGCTCCTTACCCATGGGTTACCCAGCACGACCAGGGGTCAGACCACCGCGTGACAGGACGCGCGCCAGGGATTCGACCACCTCGGGCTGGTAGTCGTGGCCGGTGCCGAGGCGCAGCCGCTCCAGGGCGCTGAGCGGCCCCGTCGCCCCTCCGGGGCTCCCGGGGCCCGCCCCGGCGAGATCGTCGTACGCGTTGACGGCGCGGACGATCCGGGCCGGGAGGGGCTGTTCGCGGTAGGGATCGGCCTGCCGCTCCACGACGACGGCGACCGCCGACGGGACCCCGGTCTGGCGTACGACGGCCCCGCCGAGCAGCGCGATCCGCCGCTGCTCGGTGACCGGCAGCAGGGCGGTCGCGCCGTCGGGCACGGGGTCGACGAGCGACAGCTGGCCGATGTCGTGCATCAGCGCCGCGTACTCCAGGACGGTCAGCTCGGCCCCGGAGAGGCCCAGCTCCCGGCCGACCGCGCGGCTGAGCTCGGCGACCCTGCGGGCATGGCCGTGGCGGGTGTATCCGGCGATCTCGGTGGCGCGGGCGAGCGAGGCGATGGTCTGCCCGTAGGTCGTACGGACCGCCGCGTACCGCCGGAACGACAGCTGCGTCAGCAGCAGCGGCACGCAGAAGACGGGCAGCGCCCAGAGCCCGGCCACGGCGACGCCGAGGGCCATCACCGCGCCGGTCGCGCAGACGGCCGAGCCGATGCCGATGAGGGCGCGCAGTTCGTCGCGGAGCAGCGGTCCGTACGGATGGCTTGTGCGGGCGCGCAGCATCAGCGCGGCGAGGACCGCGTCGCACAGGGCGGTCAGGATCGGCAGGAGAAGGATCAGGAGGGCGTAGTACGGGCCTTCGCCGACCCGCTTGCCCAACTCGCCGGAGGCGACGAGCGGTTGGAAGCAGACGGCGGCGAAGGCGACGGTGAGCACGCGGCGGGTCACATGGTCGAGCACGGGACCCCGGCCGCGCGCGAGATGGGGTACGGCTCCGACGAGGACCGCCGCGACGACGACGGCGACGGTCTGGAGGACGCCGTGCTCCACGGGGCGGCCCGCGCTCTGCCCGAGCATGGCGTACGCGAGGGCTCCGGCGGCCCCGAGGGGCGCGGGCTCGCGCTCGCCGGGGAGGGCGCCCCTGCGGACGAGTTCGCCGACGGCTATGAGGACGCCGAAGGCGAGGGCGTTGCGGGGCTCGGTGATTCCGCGCCAGAGGGTGGACCAGAGACCGAGCCCGCCGAGCGCGAGCGCGGCGCCGTGGACGGCGAGGAGGGTGAGGGAGCGGCGCGGGGGTAAGGCGTTGGGGCCGGCGGGGGCCGGCGGGGCGGTCATCCGCCGCCGCCGGGGGTGCCCGAACGGTCAGGGGCCTCCGCCGGCCGCGTAGGCGGGACGTTTTTGCAGCCGTCAGCGGTCCCTCTCGCGGGCGTCGCGGGATGCGACGCCGCCACCGCCGGCGTCCTCGGGTACAGATCCGACGGCTTCTGGGCCGCCGATGGCGCAAGCGTCCTCCCCGACAGGCCCGACGGCTTCCCGGCCGCAGGCGACGCGGAAAGCGGCTGCGCCGCCACCGCGGGCGCCCTCGGGGGCGGCTCCGGCGGCTCCGACGGCTCCTGGGGCGCGGCCGGTACGGCGTGCGCCTCGTCCGAGGTGACATCCGTCTGCCAGCCGTACCGGTCGAGCGCGCTGACGAGCGCCCCCACCATCCGCGGGTCGAACTGGCTGCCCGCGCACCGCCGCAGCTCCGCCAGCGCCGTCGCCACGGGCCGCGCACGCCGGTAGGACCGGGTGGATGTCATCGCGTCGAAGGCGTCCGCGACGGCGACGACGCGTGCGAACTCGGGGATCTCGGCGCCCGCCAGGCCATAGGGATAGCCGCTGCCGTCCAGCCGTTCGTGGTGGTGCAGGATCGCCAGCCTGGCCTCCCCTAGGAAACCGATGCCGCGCACGATCTCGTGGCCGTACTCGGGGTGCAGCTCGATGACGCGCCGCTCCTCGGGGGTCAGCGGGCCGTCCTTGCGCAGCACGCGCGTGGGGACACCGAGCTTGCCCACGTCGTGCAGGATTCCGGCGAACCGGAGGACCTCCAGGCGCTCGTGGTCCATCCCCAGCTCGCCGGCGATCATCGCCGACGCCCGCCCGACGCGTTCGCTGTGGCCGCGTGTGTACCGGTCCTTGATGTCGACGGCTTGCACGAGTGCCCTGATGGTCGCCTGGTGCGCGGCGCGTTCGCGGTGGTACTGCGCGAAGACCCAGCAGGAGATGTAGACCGGCAGCAGTACGAAGAGCGCGGAGGGCGGGCCGTACGGGCTGCGCCAGAGCACCGCCATCATCAGACCCGCCAGGGCGTGCGCGCCGTACGGCCCGAGGGAACGCGCCAGCAGGCCGCGCCAGGCCGTGCGGACGGACTGGCGTTCGGCGGTCACGAAGATGCCGCCGTCGAGCGCGCTCAGGACCAGACAGAAGGCGAGCGCCCCGGCCCCCGCGGGCAGCAGGGCGTACGGGAAGTCCGGGACGCCGGGGCTGCCGTGGCCGGAGTGCGCGGTGCCGCCGAGCGCGGCCGGGCCCGCGAGGAGCCGGTGCGCCAAGGAGGCGGCCCAGGTGGCGATGGCGAGCTGAGCGGCGCGCCATACGCGGCGGACCCCGGCCGGCCGCCGCGTTACCCGGCCGCGGAGCCCGCCGGGAACGGCCACGAGGGCCGCCGCGGCGGGCGGCAGCAGGAACGCCGCGGCGAGCAGCACGGGAAAGAACGATCCGGCGACGACGGGCACCGAGCCGCGTACCGGCCTCCTGAGAAGGCGGAAGCGGGCGGGGGTCTCGCAGAGGGCGTAGAGCGTGCCCAGGAGCAGCACGGCGGGCCAGAGAGTGTCCGGCCCCGCCGCGGAGAAGGGACGTAACGACGGCAGCGTGAACGCGGGCAGCACGCACGCGAGCGCGGCCAGCACGGCGCAGCAGATGTAGACCCGCGCCGCCACAGGAATGGCCTTCACCGTGCCTTCACCCCGCCCCCACCACTTGGCATCCGGCCCGAAACAAAGCGTCAGGCTAGCGAGTTGGGTGAGGGCTCACGGGCCGGCGGCGGCGATTAGCACCATCGGGTGATGCGCGCGCAAACGCACGCGGGGCGCGCCGCGATGTGCGCGGCGCGCCCCGAAGGCGTGTTCCTGCGGCGAGTGGTACTGCCGGGGCCGCGTACGGGCCCGCGCACCGCGTCAGGCGCGGTACGGCGTCCCGTCGGCCCAGCTGCTCGGCCCCTACTCCCCGGCCGTGGCCGTCCGGTCCGTGTCGACGGCTGTCACATCCCGCTCGGGCACGGTGTGGCCCGCACGGATGAGGTCGATGCGCCCCATGACCTTGGCGCGCAGGTCGGTCGGTACGTCGTCGTGTCCGCAGCACCGCTTGACCAACTTCTTCACGGCCTGTTCGAGTCCGTACTTCTCCAGACACGGCGAGCACTCGTCGAAGTGCTCCTCGAACTTCGTGCAGTCCTTGTCCGGCATCTCCCGGTCGAGATACTCGTAGAGGTGGTCAAGGACCTCTGAGCAATCCGTCTCGTGCGGCTCTCCGCAACTCATGAGCCCGAGCCTTTCCGATCGTCCGACGACTCTCCGGCGCCGGCCGGGGCAAGCCCGCGCTCGCGGGCGTAGTCCTCAAGCATGCCGCGCAGTTGACGCCGGCCACGGTGCAGCCGCGACATCACCGTACCGATGGGTGTCCCCATGATGTCCGCGATCTCCTTGTACGCAAAGCCCTCTACATCGGCGAGATACACCGCGATGCGGAACTCCTCGGGAATCGCCTGGAGCGCTTCCTTCACGTCGGAGTCGGGAAGGTGGTCGAGCGCCTGGGACTCGGCGGAGCGCAGACCGGTCGACATGTGCGACTCGGCGCGCGCCAGCTGCCAGTCCTCGATCTCCTCGGCGGCGCTGCGCTGGGGCTCTCGCTGCTTCTTGCGGTACGAGTTGATGAAGGTGTTGGTGAGGATGCGGTACATCCACGCCTTGAGGTTGGTGCCCTCACGGAATTGGTGGAAGGAGCCGTACGCCTTGGCGTAGGTCTCCTGCACGAGATCCTCGGCATCGGCCGGGTTGCGCGTCATGCGCAGGGCGGCCGAATACATCTGGTCGAGATAGCCGAGTGCGTCCCGCTCGAATCGCGCGTTGCGCTCGGCGGCTGACTCTTCCTTGTGGCCGTCGTCGGTCCCTGTGTCGGTCCCAGTGACCGGACCCACCTCCTCCAACGCTGTGGCAGGCCCGAAGGCGGACCCACTCGAATCGGAGAATAGTCGACCGTGTGCCGGGGCGGGCTTCGTGGGCGCCTCGGCCGACGACCGGGCGTGCGTGGTCCTGGGTGCGGAGAGCACCGTCCACTCCACTTCGGTGGCGTGCGACCGGGCGGGGCAGATGGTCGATCCCATACGACGGACTCCCTTTCCAGGATCTGTATACCGACACCTCGCACAACAGCCGTCACCGACCGCACATTCCCGGGTGGCCGGACACGCCGCGTCAGCGGGCCGACTGTGATGCGATCCACTTCCCGACGCCGTCGGTGATCACGGTCAGGGCCTCTTCCTGACTGAGGGTGGCCCGCTTGGGGACGTTGAAGGAGTGATCTCCGTACGGCACCTCGATCAGCTCGTAACCGCCGTCGGAACGCCCGTCCGGAAGCTGCCCGGGGAACTCGCCGGGCTTCCCGAAGGGGTCGTTCCCGCCCTGGACGACGAGGGTCGGCACCCCGGCGCCGGGCAGTTCGTCGGCGCGGCTCTTCTCGGGCCGGCCCGGCGGGTGCAACGGAAAGCTCAGCGCCAGTACGGCGTGGGCGCCCAGCTCCCGCGCCGTACGGCAGGCCACCCGCGCCCCGGCGCTGCGTCCGCCCGCCACGACGGGCAGACCGGGCTTCGCCAGCGCCGGCCAGAGTGCCCGCCAGCCGGTGTCGAGGGTCTTCGGCGCGGGCGCGAGCTTCTTCCCAGCCACCCGCCAGGGCTGCTCGACCAGGGCCACGGTCACCCCGAGCGGCGGCAGAGCGGCGGCGAGGGCCTGGAGGTCCCGCGCCTCGATGCCGCCGCCCGCGCCGTGGCCGACGGCGAGGACGAGGCGCGCCGCCGTCCCCTTCTTGGGAGGGTGCCAGGTGATACGGGCGTCGCCAGCGGGGGTCTCGACGGTCTCGCTCTGCATGACACCAGGATCACATCGGCGCGTCCTCCTCTGGAGAAGGCGCTCTCAGGACCCGGAAGGCTCAGAGGCTCAGAGGCTCAGAAGAGGGTGCTCTCCTCGGGCGCGGCCAGCTCCTCCAGCAGCTCCGGACCGTTGTTCCGTACGTTGCTGACGGCCGTCGCCACCGGATAGGCCCGCATCAGCCCCTCGGGCGGCGGAGCCAGCAGCTCACGCAGGTCGTCCAGGTCCGTACGCGCCGGATCCAGCCAGGCGTCCCACCGGTCGGGCGTCAGCATCAGCGGCATCCGGGGGTGGATGTCGGCGAGCGAGGACGGTCCCTCGGCCGGGGCCACCCCGAGCGGGCCGGTCTCCGCCTCGGTCGTGATGACCGAGCAGGTCACCCACCAGGCGTTGGGGTGGTCGTCGGGCAGGGTCTTGTCGCGCCAGAACTCGTACAGACCGGCCATGGCCATGACCGACCCGTCGGCCGGGGTGACGAAGTACGGCTGCTTGCGGGGCCGCTTCTTCTTGCCCTTCTCCTCCAGCTGCCGCTCCTCGGCTGCGGTGACCCACTCGTAGTAGCCGTCGGCCGGTATCAGACAGCGCCGGGAGGTGAAGGGGCGCCGGAAGGACGGCTTCTCGTGCACGGTCTCGGCCCGCGCGTTGATCATCCGGGCGCCGCCCTCGGGCGTCTTGGACCAGGAGGGCACGAGCCCCCACTTGAGCGTGCGGAGCTGCCGTACGGGGGCGGGATCGTCGGCGCCCTTCACCGGGCGCTCCAGGACGACGTACACCTCTTTGGTAGGTGCCACGTTCCAGTCGGCGGCGAGGGTCTCATCGGGCTCCCACTTCTCGACCTCGAAGAGACCGACGAGATCCTCCGGCTTCCGGCTCGCCGCGTACCGACCGCACATGCTCAACCACTCCTCGACCTGCCGACGCGACTGCGCCGGGTCACGCTACCGACACGCCACCAACCCTCGCAGATTGTCCGCCGTCGGCGTGGGCCGCTTCGCGGAGAGGGGGCCTGCATGCCTGTCGGGGCCGGGGAGAACCCCGGCCCCGACAGGGACATGTGTCAGCTCGACTCCGCTTCGGTCAGCGGATGTTGACGTCGACGCAGGCGTAGAACGCGTTCGCGGTGTCGTAGACGTTCCAGACGGCCAGGACCTTCTGGTTGCCGCGGATGCTGCCGAAGTTGACGTTGTGGCTCACGGTCGCGCCGGGCTGCGCGCCGCCGTCGTTGAACTCGGCGACCTTGGTGTCGCCGACGAAGTACTGCCAGGTGCTGGTGCGGTGCCGCGCGGTCAGCGTCCAGGTGAACGTCTGGTTGGCGCTGATGTTGGAGCGCTGCCAGCCCTTGTTGTCGTCGTTCAGCTCGGCGAACCGGCCGACGCCGCCGTGGCAGTTCTTCTGACCCTTGGGGCCTTCGACGCTCTGCGGCTCCCACTTGATGTCGCCGCAGGAGACGACGCCGGTCTTGCACTGGTCCTGCCTGCTGGCGGGCGAGTTGATCCAGCCGTGCGCGGAGGCGGTCGGGGCGGGGAGGGTGACGGCGATGATCGGTGCGACCGCCGCGCTCAGAATGAGCGCGAGACGAGTTTTCTTGTGCATGACAACTCCTTCGTGGTGACGCCCGACGGGACCGGCGCCTGGGGCACAGGCGGCCGGGGCCCGTTACGGACTCACTGCGTGTGGGGAACTCGCGAAGGTGCACGAACAGTTGCATCGACAGCCACTGAGATCCGGTGACGGTCCGGTGGAGCGCTGTCGCGGGGCTTACCAGTACTCGAATGTTCTACTAGGTCTAGACCATGGCAGCAGCTCTCGGGTGTCGTCAAGACTTGAACTGCCCTTGACCGCAGGTGGCTTGAATGCCTCTGTCCGCTGTGCGAGGCCCCCGCCCCGCACACAAGTGCCACACTGCGACGACGCACATCCTCCTAAGGAGCCGCCCGAGCGATGATCAGCACCGACTCCAGCGCCCTCGCGGCCGCCTCCATAGCCGATCTGTGGGATCGCGTCTTCGGCACCCAGCCCGTCCCGGAGGACTGGCTGGTGATCGCGACCGCCGCCGTCGCGCTCATCGCCGTCGGCCCGCGGCCCCTCTGGCGCCTGTCCCGCAACGCCGTCACCATCGCCCACGAGGGCGGGCACGGCCTCGTCGCCCTCCTCACCGGCCGCAAGCTCGACGGCATCCGCCTGCACTCCGACACCTCGGGCCTCACCGTCAGCCGCGGCAAGCCCACCGGCATCGGCATGATCCTCACCGCGGCGGCCGGCTACACGGCGCCGTCCCTGCTGGGCCTCGGCGGCGCCTGGCTGCTCACCGCGCACCACATCACGCTGCTGCTCTGGCTGGCGACGGCCCTGCTGCTGGTGATGCTGGTCATGATCCGCAACGCGTACGGGGCGCTCACCGTCATCGTGACGGGTGCCGCCTTCCTGCTGATCTCCTGGTTGACGAGCCCCACCGTGCAGGCCGCGTTCGCGTACGCCGCCGTGTGGTTCCTGCTCCTCGGCGGCGTACGGCCGGCCTTCGAGCTCCAGTCCAAGCGGCGGCACGGCGGCGCCCCCGACTCCGACGCCGACCAGCTCGCACGGCTGACGCACGTGCCGCCGGTGATGTGGCTGCTCCTCTTCCACGCCGTCTCGCTGTGCTCACTGATCGGCGGAGGGACCTGGCTGCTGGGGTTGTAGGGCGGGCGCGTGAGGCGTCGCGAGCCGCCCGGAGGCTCCCATACCACCTTCGCATTACGCCCCGATTTCAACGTATTTGATCGGGATCGCGGCCGTTGTGCAGCCATTAAAGTAAAGACCATGACCGAAAGCGCCGTGCACCCTGCCCTCTGGCCCGCCCCTCACGCGAGCGGGGCCGTCGAAGCGACGGTCACCGTGCCCGGTTCGAAATCGGTCACGAACCGTGGCCTCGTCCTCGCCGCGCTCGCCGCCGAACCGGGCTGGCTGCGCCGGCCCCTTCGCTCCCGCGACACCCTCCTGATGGCGGACGCCCTGCGCGCGATGGGCGTCGGCATCGAGGAGACGGTCTCCTCCAGCTCGGTCGCCGCCGGCTCCATGACCCCCGTACGCGGCGCGGGCAGCCCCTCGTTCACCGGCGAGGCCTGGCGGATCTTCCCCAACGGTCTGCACGGCCCGGCCACGGTCGACGTCGGCAACGCCGGAACGGTCATGCGCTTCCTGCCGCCCGTCGCGACCCTCGCCGACGGTCCCATCCACTTCGACGGCGACCCCCGCTCCTACGTACGCCCGCTCCACGGCGTCATCGACGCCCTGCGCGCCCTCGGCGCCCGCATCGAGGACGAGGGACGCGGATCGCTCCCGCTGACCGTGCACGGCGGCGGCGCGCTCGACGGCGGCACCGTCGAGATCGACGCCTCCGCGTCGTCCCAGTTCGTCTCCGCGCTGCTGCTCTCCGCCCCGCGCTTCAACCAGGGCGTCGAGGTACGGCACGTGGGCGCCACCTTGCCGTCGCTGCCGCACATCCGCATGACCGTCGACATGCTGCGCGGCGTCGGCGCCCAGGTCGACGAGCCGGAGACGGGCGGTGAGCCGAACGTCTGGCGGGTCTCCCCCAGCGCGGTGCTCGGCCGGGACCTGACCGTCGAGCCGGACCTCTCCAACGCCCAGCCGTTCCTCGCCGCCGCCCTCGTGACCGGCGGCCGGGTGACCGTACGAGACTGGCCCACCCGCACCACCCAGCCCGGTGACGCACTGCGCCGGATCTTCACCGAAATGGGCGGTTCCTGCGAACTGACCCCGCAGGGGCTCCACTTCACCGGCTCCGGCCGGATCCACGGCATCGACATCGACCTGGGCGAGGTCGGCGAACTGACCCCCGGCATCGCCGCCGTCGCGGCGCTCGCCGACGGCCCGTCCACCCTGCGCGGCGTCGCCCATCTGCGGCTCCACGAGACGGACCGGCTGGCCGCCCTCACCAAGGAGATCAACGAGCTCGGCGGCGACGTCACCGAGACCGCCGACGGCCTCCACATCCGCCCGCGCCCCCTGCACAGCGGTGTCTTCCACACCTACGACGACCACCGCATGGCCACGGCCGGCTCGATCATCGGCCTCGTCGTCACCGGTGTGGAGATCGAGAACGTCGCGACGACCTCCAAGACCCTGCCCGATTTCCCGCGGATGTGGACCGAGATGCTCGCGGGAGCGGGAGCCTGACGCGATGCGGCGCTACGGCAAGAACCCCGACGAGGACGACATCCGCTCCCGCCCCAACCCCAAGGGCAACCGACCGCGCACCAACATCCGTCCCAAGCACGAGGACGCGGCCGAGGGAATGGTGCTGACCGTTGACCGGGGCCGGCTGACCTGTCTGGTGGGCGACACCGTCGTCCTGGCGATGAAGGCGCGGGAACTGGGCCGCAAGGCCGCCGTGGTCGGCGACCAGGTGTGGCTCGTCGGGGACCTCAGCGGCAAGAAGGACACGCTGGCGCGCATCGTACGGATCGAGAAGCGCCGCTCCGTACTGAGGCGCACGGCGGACGACGACGACCCGTACGAGCGCGTGATCGTCGCCAACGCCGACCAGCTCGCCGTGGTGACCGCCCTCGCCGACCCCGAGCCACGGCCCCGTCTGATCGACCGCTGTCTGGTCGCCGCCTTCGACGCGGGCCTCGAACCGCTGCTGATCCTGACGAAGTCGGACCTCGCGCCGGCGGACGAACTCCTGGAGACCTACCGGCCGTTGGGCATCCGATACGTCGTCACGCGACGGGACGAACTGGAAACGGGCGAGGCCGCCGACCGCGTACGCGAATACCTCTCGGGCCGTACGACCGCGTTCGTCGGGCACTCCGGCGTCGGCAAGACGACCCTGGTCAACGCGCTCGTCCCGGACGAGCGGCGCCGGACGACCGGCCAGGTCAACGCCGTCACCGGGCGCGGCAGACACACCACCACGTCCGCGCTGGCGCTGCCGCTGGAGAAGGCGGAGGGCTGGGTCATCGACACTCCCGGCATCCGTTCCTTCGGTCTGAACCACGTCGATCCCTCGCGCGTCATCCTGGCCTTCCCGGATCTCGTACCGGGGACGGAGAACTGCCCGCGCGCGTGCAGCCACGACGAGCCGGACTGCGCGCTCGACGCGTGGGTGGCCGAGGGGCACGCGGACCCGTCGAGGCTCGACTCGCTGCGCCGGCTGCTCTCGACCCGGGAGCGGCGCGAGGGCGACTGATCCCCCACCGGTCCCGCCATGTTTGCCCTCTGCAAGCCTTGATGAGTGCATAAACTCACCAAGTCTTGGCAAGGTCTAGCAAGGGTTTCCAAGGCGCGGGAACGACGCGGTCACCGATGCGGGAGGCACTAACGATGGCGTGGCTGCTGGTCGTGGTCGCAGGGCTGCTGGAGACGGGCTTCGCCGTCTGTCTCAAGCTCTCCCACGGATTCACCCGGCTCTGGCCGACGATCGCCTTCGCGGTTTTCGCACTCGCCAGCTTCGGTCTGCTGACCCTCTCCCTCAAGAAGCTCGACGTAGGACCGGCGTACGCGGTGTGGACGGGCATCGGCGCCGCCGGTACGGCGATCTACGGGATGGTCTTCCTCGACGACCTGGTCTCCACGCTGAAGATTGTCTCGATCTCGCTGGTCATCATCGGCGTCATCGGCCTCCAGCTCTCGGGCTCGTCCCAGCACTGACCCCCGTGACCGGGCCGGCCACGGCCGCGCGCACCAGATGTCCTACGGGCTCGCCGTCGGGCGCGACGACATGTGCGAGGGCGAGCCGTACGGCCAGTTCGCAGCGGAAGGCCAGCTCCGCGGACTCGGGCTGGTCGGGCCGCGCGCGCTCGGGTCTGCGGTGCTGGGGTGTACGCCCCCGCTCGGCCCGAGCCTGCTCGGCACGCGCCTGATCCGCCCGCGCCTGCTCGACGCGCGCCCGCTGCACCCGGCCCGCCTGCACCCGCAGAGGTTCGGTACGCGGCGGCCCACCCGCCTCCGTACGGCTCCGGCGGTCCGGCCGCGCCGGGTCCAGGGCGGCGACGGCCCGGTTCCGTACCGCCGCGACCAGGTCCGCGGGCGCGGGCGCCCCGGCGTCCGCGCGGCGCTGCGCGGGCGCGCCGCCCGGAGGGGCCGCGGGGCGTACGGGACGGGGTGCCGGATGGCGATCGGTCCAGCAGTCGGTGAGCAGGGCACGCAGCAGGGGTCTGGAGCGCGCCTCGGCCACCGTCCACTCGGCGACCGACACCAGCCGGTCCACCGGGTCGGCGGGCTCGGTCAGCAGTCGCTCGACGCCGTGCAGATAGAGGTCTGCCTCCCGCCGTACCAGGGCGCGGGCCAGACCGTCCTTGCTGCCGAACTCGTTGTAGAGGGTCTGCCGCGAGACCCCGGCGGCCGACGCGACATCGACCATCCTGACGGCGGACCAGGACTGGTCCGTGAGCGCCGAAAGAGCGGCATTGAGTAGGGCTTCACGCGCTGTAGGCATCGGTGCCTCCCGGGCCGTTCGGCTCCGCACTCAGAGTTGACGCAGCCTCGCGCGCTGTCAAGAGGACCCGGAGCCGGTCCGGCTGCCCATGGGCCGTAGCCCGATCTTGGGCGCTGTCGATACTGTGACGACCATGCCCGATTACCACGATGATCTGCGACTCGCCCATGTCCTCGCGGACGCCGCCGACGCCGCGACGATGGACCGGTTCAAGGCCCTCGACCTGAAGGTCGAGACCAAACCGGACATGACCCCGGTGAGTGAGGCCGACAAGTCGGCCGAGGAGCTGATCCGCGGCAATCTCCAGCGCGCCCGCCCCCGTGACGCCGTCCTGGGCGAGGAGTACGGGATCGAGGGCACGGGCCCGCGCCGCTGGGTGATCGACCCGATCGACGGCACCAAGAACTACGTACGCGGCGTGCCCGTCTGGGCGACGCTGATCTCTCTGATGGTGGCGGGCGAGGGCGGCTACGAGCCGGTGGTCGGCGTGGTGTCGGCGCCCGCGCTGGCGCGCCGCTGGTGGGCGGCGAAGGGCGGCGGCGCGTACTCGGGCCGGAGCCTCTCGTCGGCGACCCGGCTGCGGGTCTCGAAGGTCTCGCGGGTGGGGGACGCCTCGTTCGCCCACTCCTCACTGAAGGGCTGGGAGGAGCAGGGCCGCCTCGACGGGTTCCTGGATCTGACCCGGGCCTGCTGGCGTACGCGCGGGTACGGCGACTTCTGGCCGTACATGATGGTCGCCGAGGGTTCCGTGGACATGTGCGCGGAGCCGGAGCTCTCGCTGTGGGACATGGCGGCGCCGGCGATCATCGTGCAGGAGGCGGGCGGGCGGTTCACGGGCCTGGACGGGCGTTCCGGCCCGCACAGCGGGAACGCGGCGGCGTCGAACGGGGTGCTGCACGAGGAACTGCTCGGCTATCTGAACCAGCGCTACTGACGACGGCGCTGCTGACAGGTACCCCTCACCCGGGCGCCGCCGAGGGCGTCCGGGAAATTAATCCATGGGGCGATGGGCCATTCGGGGGACCTGGAGCCCCTGGGGCGCCCGGGGCGTACGGCTCTGATCGTCGCGCGCCGGGTGGACAGCTTCGCCCGCCCCCTTGTTGACGGACCGTGCCGGTGTCACTCTGAAAGTCCCCCCACTTGTGCGCTTGTGAATCCGTTCTCCAGCAGAGGGGCCGGTTCACCACCTAGGAGGTGGCTCCGTCCATGCTCGTCCGTGACGCCATGAGCACGGTGGTTCTTACCATCGGGCCCACCCATACACTCCGCCAGTCCGCGCAGCTGATGGCGGCACGCCGGGTCGGCGCCGCAGTGGTGCTGGACACCGAAACCAGCGGGCTCGGGATCATCACCGAGCGTGACATCCTGATCTCGATCGGCGCCGGGCAGGATCCCGAGGTCGAACTCGCCGGCACACACACGACCACGGAGGTCGTGTACGCCTCTCCGGTCTGGACCCTGGAGGAGGCGGCCGAGGCGATGACCCACGGCGGCTTCCGTCATCTGATCGTCTGCGACGACAGGGAACCGGTCGGCATCGTGTCCGTACGCGACATCATCCGCTGCTGGGCACCGGCCAGGCGCCGCCCTACGGCGCTGACCGGCTGACGGGCTGAGCCGGAGAGGGATCCCGGAGCAACGGTGGAGGCCGGGTCCGTCCCGGAACCCGGCCTCCACCCCTTCATCGGCGAGGGCCGTCAGCCGCGCAGGGCCTGGACCGCGGTGTCGAGCCGCTTGCCGAAGTCTCCGTCCGCCTGACGGAAGTTGTTGATCGCGCGCTCGGCGATGTCGTCGCGCGACACCTTCGAGATGAACCCGGCGAGGTTGTCGATCAGCCGCGCCTTCTCGTCCTCCGACATCAGCCGGTAGAGGTTCCCGGCCTGCACGAAGTCGTTGTCCTCGGCGTGGCTGGGGGCCTCGGTGCTGCCGGTGGCGCCGGTGACCTGGGTGGGCTGCCAGAGCGGCCGGTCCGTCTGGAAGGGGCCGCCGAAGCTGTTCGGCTCGTAGTTCTTGGCGCCCTTGTGCCGGCCGTCGTACAGGAAGCCGTCACGGCTGTTCGTACGCGCCTCGGTGGCGTGCGGACGGTTCACCGGCAGGTGGTCGGCGTTGATGCCGACGCGGTAGCGGTGGGCGTCGCCGTACGCGAAGAGACGCCCCTGGAGCATCTTGTCGGGCGAGGGGCCGATACCGGGCACGAAGTGCGCCGGGCTGAAGATCGACTGCTCGACCTCCGCGAAGATGTTCTCCGGGTTGCGGTTGAGCTCCAGCTTGCCGATCTCGACCGGCGGGTAGTCCTCGTGCGGCCAGACCTTGGTCAGGTCGAAGGGGTTGAAGCGGTAGTTGGCCGCCTCCGCCGCCGGCATGACCTGGATCTGCACGGTCCAGGACGGGAACTCACCGCGCTCGATGGACTCGCGCAGATCGCGCTGGTGGCTGTCCGGGTCCGTGCCGGCCAGCACGTTCGCCTCGTCGGCGGTGAGGTTCTTGATGCCCTGGTCGGTCTTGAAGTGGTACTTGACCCAGAAGACCTCGCCGGCCTCGTTGTTCCACTGGTACGTGTGCGAGCCGTACCCGTTCATGTGGCGCAGCGTGGCGGGGATGCCGCGGTCGCCGAACAGCCAGGTCACCTGGTGCGTCGACTCGGGGCTCAGACCCCAGAAGTCCCATACGTTGTCAGCCTCCTGGCTGCCCGTGTACGGGTCGCGCTTCTGGGTGTGGATGAAGTCGGGGAACTTGATGGCGTCCTTGATGAAGAACACCGGGGTGTTGTTGCCGACGAGGTCGTAATTGCCCTCCTCGGTATAGAACTTGAGGGCGAAGCCGCGCGGGTCGCGTACGGCGTCGGCCGAGCCGAGGTTGCCGGCGACGGTGGAGAAGCGCAGGAACGTCTCGGTCTGCTTGCCGACCTCGGAGAGGAACTTCGCGCGCGTCCACCGCGAGACGTCGCGGGTGAGCGTGAACGTGCCGTACGCGCCGGCGCCGCGCGCGTGGACGATCCGCTCCGGGATGCGCTCGCGGTTGAAGTGGGCGAGCTTCTCCAGAAGAGCCTGGTCCTGGACCAGAACGGGACCGCCGGAGCCCGCCGTCTCGCTGTTCTGGTTGTCGGCCACCGGCGCGCCGGCCTCCGTGGTGAGCGGTCCCTGCGTCACGTGCGCCTCCTGCGTCGTACGAGCCGAACCTGTCGCTCGGCGATTGCCTGTAGCGATCCTACGATGGACATTGTCTAAGTCAAGTAGGGGTCCAACTTCACACTCGTTCAGGATCTGGGCGCCGTCACTGTTAAGCTGATCCTCATGAGTGACCTGTTGGAACGACTTCGCGAACGCGGCTGGCGGATGACCGCCCAGCGACGCGTGGTGGCCGAGGTCCTCGACGGGGACCACGTACACCTCACGGCGGACGAGGTGCACGCACGCGCCGTCGCCAGGCTCCCCGAGATCTCCAGGGCCACCGTGTACAACACGCTGGGCGAGATGGTGACGCTCGGCGAGGTCCTGGAGGTATCAACGGACCGCCGCGCGAAAAGATACGACCCGAACGCCCACCGGCCGCACCACCACCTGGTCTGCGCGCACTGCGGCACGATCCGCGACGTCCACCCGACGGGCGATCTGCTGGCCGACCTGCCGGCGACGGAGCGCTTCGGTTTCGCGATCTCGGACGTGGAAGTGACCTACCGGGGCACCTGTCCGAACTGCGCCCAGGCCTGAGCCCTCCGACGAGCGACCGCACCCACGGGGCCCGGCGCCCGGTGAACAGTGAACATGACGAAGGCCCGGATCCTGATCGGATCCGGGCCTTCGTCCTACTGAGTAGCGGGGACAGGATTTGAACCTGCGACCTCTGGGTTATGAGCCCAGCGAGCTACCGAGCTGCTCCACCCCGCGTCGGTGAACTCGACATTACGTCACCCCGTCGACCAGCGCAAATCCCTGTTTCGGCGCCGGACCGCCGGTAGGACGGTCGGCAGCGCCATGGCCGCCTCTGCCGCGACCACGGCTCACGCCGTCAGCTCCTGGTGCAGCGCCTCGCGCAGCCGCGCCGCCCGCTCGGTGACCTCGGACGGTCCCAGCTCCACCGCGCGGGCGCACCAGTGCTGCCCCTCGGCCAGCTCCCCGCGCCGGGCCGCGAGCAGCGCGAGCCGCAGCGCCGCGCGCCCGTGTCCGGCCTGCGCGGCACGCGACCACCAGAGCGCCGCCTCCCGCTCGCTGCCCTCGCGAGCCAGCAGCAGCCCCAGGTTGAAGGCGCCGTTACGGCTGCCCGCCTCGGCCGCCTCCCGGTACCAGCGCGCCGCGTCCGTCATGTCGCCGCGGCCCGCGGCGAGCATCCCGACCCGCACCTGGGCACGCCGGTGACCGTGCTCGGCCGCGCGCTCGTACCACTGCTCGCACTCGGTCTTCTCCGGCTGCGCCTCGCCGAGCGCCGGCGCGCGCGGTGGCGGCTGCCGTGCGTCCAGCAGCGTCGCCAGCCGGAAGGCCGCCTCCGTGCTGCCGCCACCCGCGGCGCACCGCAGATGCCGCTCCGCCGCCTGCTCGTCACCATCCCTGAGGCACGCGATGCCCACCTGGAGGGCCGCTTCCGTGTGCCCGGCAGCCGCGGCCCGCTCGTACCAGACGAGGGCCGCACGGTCATCGTCACGGCCCGCGTACAGGATGCCCAGGTTGAACGCGGCGTCGACGCT
This sequence comes from Streptomyces sp. NPDC058665, assembly GCF_042714995.1. Taxonomy (NCBI): domain Bacteria; kingdom Bacillati; phylum Actinomycetota; class Actinomycetes; order Kitasatosporales; family Streptomycetaceae; genus Streptomyces; species Streptomyces sp. NPDC058665. The sequence continues at coordinate 48,573 of NZ_JBHXRX010000019.1, read as the reverse complement.
GCCCGCCTCGGCCGCCTTGGAGAACCACGGCTCGGCGCCCGTCGGGTCCCCGGCCTGGAGGAGCAGTACGGCGAGGGCGTTGGCCGCCTCGCGGTGGCCCGCGTACGCGGCGCGCCGGTACCACTGCTCGGCCTGGGTCGTACGGTCCTGAGCGGTGCAGAGCAGCCCGAGGTTGTAGGCGCCGTTGACGTCGCCGGCGTCCATCGCGGCCCGGTACCAGCGCTCGGCGGTCTGCTGCTCGCCGCGCGCGGCATGGAGCGCGCCGAGCGCGTTGGCGGCGTTGCCGTCGCCCTCCTGCGCGGCGCGCAGCCACCAGACGGCGGCGCTCTCCTCGTCACCGGCGTCGCGCAGCAGGAAGCCGAGGGCGCAGGCGGCCCGCGCCTCGCCGTCCTGGGCGGCCGTCAGATACCAGCGCCCGGCCTCCTTCAGCTCACCGCGGCCCTCCAGGATCGCGCCGAGGTGCAGCGCGGCACGGCGGTGCCCGCGCGTGGCCGCCTGCCGGTACCACTGGGCGGCCTCGGTCAGGAGGGACTGCCCGGCGTCGGTGTCGAGGACGCCGGGGCCCGTACCGGGGCCGATGCCGACGGCGCCGACGGCGGCCTTGCGCACACCGGAGTCCGTACGGTCGCGCTCGCCCCTGCCGGTGATGAGGGCGCGGACGCTGCTGCCGGTACGGGCCGCCTGGCGCGCCTGCCGCTCCAGCGCACGCGCGAGGCGGTACGAGGCCTCCCGGTGCCCCTGTTCGGCGGCTGCCCGCAGCCACCGTTCCGAACCGACGTCGCTGCGGTGCTCCAGCAGGTCGGCGAGCGCGTAGGCGCCCAGCGCGTGCCCCTGCTCGGCGGACTGACGCAGCCAGTACTCGGCGGCGGGCTCGTCGCCCTGCTCGCGGTAGTGCCTGCCGAGCGCGTGCGCGGCGGCGGCCGAACCGGCGACGGCGGCGACCCGCCACCAGCCCGACGCCTCTTCGGTGTAACCGCGCTGATGGAGAAGGACACCCAGGTTGTTGGCGGCGGCACGGTCGCCCTCGGCGGTCGCGGCACGCAGGTAGTTCTCGGCGGCGTCGAGGTCACCGCGGCGCAGCAGCAGCGCGCCGAGCACGCTCATCGACGCGACGTCGCCGCCTTCGGCGGCACGCCGGTGGCGCGCCTCCGTCTCGGCGTCGGCGCTCTCCGTGGGGCCGCCGGCCGGTGTGACACCGGCCGCGCCCGCGGAATTATCGGTCTCGGCGGAGCTTTCTACCTGTCGCTGTACAAACCGCCCTGTCTCCAACAGAGTTGCCCTGTCCCCCATAAAATCCATCGTTGCACCACCTGTTACCCGCGTACACCTGGTATATCGCGGCCACCAAGGTCACTTCAGCGTTTTGTCGACATGCCCACAGAGAGACAACTCAAACACCTCTGCGGCCAACTCCCCGTCATCGCCACGCACTTCACCGGACAGGCTGTCACGGACCGGGCACGAACAGGCACGGCGGCGCCACAACACAGAGCGAAGGCCCGGATCCTGATCGGATCCGGGCCTTCGTCCTACTGAGTAGCGGGGACAGGATTTGAACCTGCGACCTCTGGGTTATGAGCCCAGCGAGCTACCGAGCTGCTCCACCCCGCGTCGTTGTGTCCCAACCGTACCACGACGCGGGGTAGTTACTGATCAGCTACTGTCGCCGCTCCCGCCCGCCGGGGGCTTGGCCGGAGTGTCCGTGGACGTCTCCGCCTCCGCCGCGCGCGCCAGGGCGTCCTGGAGGGCCTCCTGGGCCTTCCCGTACGCCACCCAGTCCTGCTTCGCCAGGGCGGCCTCACCGTCGGTGTACGCCTTCTGGGCGTCGGCGATGGCCTTCTTGAGCGCGGCATCACCGGTGGCCGGCGGTGTCGTCGTGTCGCCCGGTGGCTGCGTCTCCGGTGGCGGCTCGGCCCCGTCGACACCGAACACCGCGTTCAGCGCCTCGGACAGACTGTCCTTGAAGACCGGCTTGCCTCCGTAGGAGACGGCGATCTTCTTCAGCAGCGGATAGTTGGCGCTGCCACCCCGGGCGTACACCGGCTCGATGTAGAGGAACCCTCCGCCGAGCGGCACCGTCAGCAGGTTGCCGTACTCGATGTCCGAGTCGGTGCCTCTCAGGTTCCTTACGAACTCGGCGACTTCGGGCACGCCGTTCAACTCACTCTGCACCTGTTGTGGTCCTTGGACCGTGGAGGTCACTCTCAGGACTCTGATGGTGCCGTAGTCCTTGCTGGTGGCATCGGCGTCGACCGCCATGAACGCCCCCAGGTTCGGGCGTCCGTTGGGTGTGAACGTCGTCGTCAGCGAGAACTTCTGTGACGGCTGCCCCGGCATCTTCAGACTCAGGTAGTACGGCGGGACCGCACTGCTGTCCTTGTTCGTCGGGTCGTCCGGCACCTGCCACGCGTCGGAGCCGCTGTAGAACTGGGCGGCGTCGGTGACGTGGTAGCGGGTGAGCAGCTCACGCTGGACCTTGAACATGTCCTGCGGGTAGCGCAGGTGGGCCAGCAGGTCCGCGTCGATGTCCGTCTTCGGCTTCACCGTGTTCGGGAAGGCCTTCATCCAGGTCTTGAGGACCGGGTCCTCGGTGTCCCACTGGTACAGGTTGACCGAGCCGTCGTACGCGTCGACGGTGGCCTTCACCGAGTTGCGGATGTAGTTGACCTGGTTCTGCTGCGCGACGACCGCACGCTGGTTGTTGGTCAGCGAGTCGGCCGTGGTGTCGCCCAGCGTCGTACGGGAGGCGTACGGGTAGCCGTTCGTCGTGGTGTAGGCGTCGACGATCCACTTGATCTTGCCGTCGACCACGGCCGGGTAGGCGTCGCCGTCGATGGTCAGCCAGGGCGCGACCGCCTCGACGCGCTCCTTCGGCGTGCGGTTGTAGAGGATCCGCGAACCCTCGCCGATGGCGCCCGAGTAGAGCATCTGCGGCTCGCTGAACGCCACGGCGTACGCCGCGCGGTTCACCGGGTTGGAGAGATCGACCCCGCTCTTGCCCTTGTAGCTGGTGGTCTTCTCACCGTTCTTCTCGTAGTCGAGCTCCTTCTGCGGGCCGCCCACGATCGAGTACTGCTGTGTCTTCTCGCCGTAGTAGATCCGCTGCTCGTACGTGCCGAGCTGGCCGGTGGTCGGCAGCCCGGACTCCGTGAAGTCGGGCGCGCCGACGGTGCCGTCGTTCTCGTCGGTGACCGTGCCGGTGCCCTTGGACGCGATCGCTCCGTACCCATGGGTGTAGGTGAAGTGGTCGTTGATCCAGTTGCGCTTGGGGATACCCGTGATGTTCAGCTCGCGCAGACCGATGACCGTGTCCTGCGGCTTCTTGTCCGGGCCGAGGTAGCGGTCGACGTCCAGCGTGTCCGGGAACTGGTAGTACTTGCGTTCCTGCTGGAGCTGCTGGAAGGCGGGCGAGACGACGTTGGGGTCGACCAGCCGGTAACTGGCGGCCGAGTCGGCCGCCTCACGCTGCTGCGACTTCTTGTCGGGGTCACCCTTGCCGGAATAGTCCGTCACATCCGCTTTGTCGATGCCGTACGCGGCGCGTGTGGCATCGATGTTCTTCTCGATGTACGGGGCTTCCTTGGCCTGCTCGTTCGGCTGGACCTGGAACTTCTGCACGATCGCCGGGTAGAGGCCGCCGATGAGGATGGCGGACAGGACCATCAGGCCGAAGCCGATCACCGGCAGCTGCCAGGTGCGGCGCCAGAGCGTCGCGAAGAAGAGCACGGCGCAGATGGCGGCGATGCAGAACAGGATCGTCTTCGCCGGCAGATAGGCGTTGGCGTCGACGTACCGCAGGCCCGTCCAGTTGCCGGTCGCCTTGAAGTCACTCGCCTTGACCGCGAGCCCGTACCGGTCGAGCCAGTACGCCACGGCCTTGAGCGAGACGAACACACCGAGCAGCACCGACAGATGGCCGGTGGCCGCTCCCGTCGCGCGCGCGCCGGGGCTGGTGACGCGCAGCCCTCCGTACAGATAGTGGGTCAGCGCGGCGGCGATCAACGCCAGTACGACGGCGGCGAAACCGAAGCCGAGCATGAAGCGGTACCAGGGCAGATCGAACGCGTAGAACTTCACGTCCATGTTGAACTGCGGGTCCTTCTGCCCGAAGGGCACCCCGTTGACCCACATCAGCCACGTACGCCACTGTCCGGAGGCGGACGCTCCGGCGATCAGCCCGACGAGGGCGGTGATCCCGAGCAGCACCCACTTCTTGTACGGGGCGATGCCCATCCGGTACCGGTCGAGGCTCTGTTGCTCCAGCGACATCGCGCTCAGCGGCGGGCGCAACCGGTGCGCCAGCCAGATGTTGACGCCGACGGCCGCCGACATCAGCAGACCGAAGACCGCGAACAGGCCGATCTTGGTCCAGAGGGTGGTGGTGAAAACGGACGAGTATTTCACCGAGCGATACCAGAGCCAGTCGGTCCAGAACCCCGCGAACATGACGAACACCATGGCCAGAACGGCCAGAATGCCCAGTGTCATGAGCAGGGTCCGGGCACGTCTGGACGGCCGGCCCACTCTGATCCGTGGCCCGGTCGGGCCTCCGCCGCGGTCCGGCATCTGGAAAGCCAACGTGCGCACCTCGAAGTTCGCGGTCGTGTGAAGCAGCTGAATCTCGTCTGTAAGCGGGCCCAAGCGATCGTAGGGCCCACTCATGCAACTTACTGAGGCTTTACCTAGTTCCCGCACGGGGGTCGGAAGGAGGCAGGATGTTGGTCATGTCCAACCTTTCCTCCAACTCTTCCTCCGCGTCCTCGTCCGACGAGCCGCCTTCGGCGTCGGGCCCGGTCGCATCGACACCCATCACCCGTGCGGTGCTGGAGATCGACGAATACGCCTCCGGCCTGGGCTGGGACCAGCCGGCGAGGCTCTTCGCGCTCGTCGACACGGCCCGGCTGCGGGCCGACGAACCGGAGCTGGCCACCCAGCTCGGTCTCGACGAAGGCTCGACACCCGCCCCGCTCACGCCCGTCGAGCAGGACGAGATCCCCGCGGGCACGCCCCTCGACGAGTTCCTCGCCACGATCGCCTGGCCCGGCGCGGTGGCGGGCTGCGCGATCACGGTGGAGCGTCTGATGCTGCCGCCGTCCGCCGAGGCGTCGGTGCCCGAAGGGCTCGACGAGTCGGCGCTCGTGGAGTGGGTCGCCGCGCACCCGGACCGCCAGGAGGTACGGATGACGGTCGCCGTACTGCGTGACGGGACGCGCGACTCGGCTCTGCGGCTGCGCGAGAAGGACTCACCGACCCAGGTGCTGACGGGCGCGGGCCTGGTCCCGGGCCTCGCCGAGGCCCTGGCCGCGACCTTCGAGGCGTAACCCCGGCCGCCCCCGATCGCCGGACGGGGCCGCGCCCGCGGCCCCGTCCGGGGAATGCCTTTCCCGGCCCGCCCCGGATCTTTCGACAACGTTCGTGATCAATACACCTAGCTCGTCGAGCAGCTCGGCAGAGTGTCCGTCGCACCGCTCTTGATCTTCTCCAGGGACGCCGTCGCGTCCTTGATGTTCTTCACGCGCACCAGCGTGAGGCCCTTGGGGATGTCGGAGGCCGCCGCCGAACAGTTCTCGTCCGGCGTGAGGAAGTACCGCGCCCCCGCGTCCCGCGCGCCGACGAGCTTCATCCCGATCCCGCCGATCGGGCCGACCTTGCCGTTGTCGTCGATCGTGCCGGTGCCCGCGACGAACTTGCCGCCCGTGAGATCGCCGGGCGTGATCTTGTCCACGATCCCGAGCGCGAACATGAGACCCGCGCTCGGCCCGCCGACGTCCGCCAGCTTGATGTCGATCTCGAACGGGAACGTGTGGTCCGTCCCCGCCTGGATGCCGACGATGGCGCGGTCGTCGGCATCGTCCGACTTCACCGTCCTGATCGTCACCTTCTCGGCGCCCTCGGGCTCCTTGCCGGCCTTCTCGGCCACCTGCGCGACCTTGGCCGGGATGATGGTGAACTCGACGTCCTCACCCGGCTGGTGCTTGGTGACGAGCTCGGCGACGTCCGGCGGCGCCTCGACGGTCTTGCCGTCCACCGCCTTGATGACGTCGCCGGCGTGCAGCGTGCCGTCGGAGGGGCTGTCCTTGACGACCGCGGAGACGACGACCCGCGACGTGACGGGGATGTTCTCCTCCTTCAGGGCGGCGACCTTCGCGCTCTCCTGGGACTGGCTGAACTCCTCGGCGTTCTCCTGCGTGGACTGCTCTTCCGTCTTGCCGTCCGGATAGAGCGTGTTGTGCGGCACCACGATGTTGTCGTGCGACAGCCAGCCGTAGACCGCCTCGACCACATTCATCTTGTAATCCGCGCCGGTGACCCTGACGGTCGTCATATTGAGATGGCCCGACGTGGGATAGGTCTTGCGGCCGGCAATGTGGAGCACCGGCTCGCCATTCGCGTCGCCGAGTGTGTTCACGGTGGGCCCCGGACTCATCTCGGCGTACGGAACGCGGATGAACACTCCCGCACAGAGCAGCGCGATGAGGACGAGAGTGGAAGCGAGCATCGTCGCGGTGCGGCGTGGCATGGAACGACAGTACGGGAAGGGTCTGTCAGTGCACCCTCGGGGCCGCCCTCGGGGCCGGTCTAGGTGACGTCCGTCGTGGCCGGATGAGACTTCGCCATCGCGTCACGGAAGCGTGCGTAGCCGGCGAGTTCGGCCACGTCTTCGGTGGATCGGTTTCTTGAAACCCAGCTTCCCCATATCGCCGCGCCGACGGCGGCGAAGAGCGGAATCAGCAACCAGGCGAGCGCGGCCATCCCGACCTCCTTACCGATGTGATGATTGCGAACCGAGTGATCAGCAGATTAGCCATCTGCTGCTTCAACGCTGCTGGCAGGGGGGCGGTTACGCAAATCGGGCCACATGGGAACAGAGGGCGACACGGCGGCGCGGAAGCGATCCGGAAACGGTCCGGAATCGGCGTGAGGACCTCGCGGGAAGGCGCCGTCAGCAGGCCCCGACCCATTCCTCCGTGCCGTCGGAGAACGTCTGGTGCTTCCAGATCGGCACCTCGTGCTTGAGGTCGTCGATCAGCTTGCGGCAGGCCTCGAACGCCTCCGCGCGGTGCGGGCAGGAGACGGCGACGACGACCGCCAGATCTCCGACCACGAGGTCACCCACACGGTGGACGGCCGCCAGTGCGCGGACGGGGTGGTCGGCGACGACCTTCTCGGCCACCCGGCGCAGCTCGGCCTCGGCCGACGGGTGACAGGAGTATCCGAGTGCGTCGACATCGGCTCCCCCGTCGTGGTTCCGGACCGTGCCCACGAACAGGGCGGTGCCTCCCGCCGCGTCGTCGCCGACGGCCTGGAAGATCTCGTCGACGGACAGCGGGCTCTCGCGGATCGCCAGCAGCCGGATGGGGTCCTGTGCCGCCTGTTCGCCCGGGTGCGCCTCGTTGCTTGCCATGCGGCCCATCGTGCCGTACGGCACGGGCATCACGTAATGGCGCGTTCGAACGGCCACCGGCCGGCACGCTCGGAACCTCCTTCTGAGGAGGGCGCCGACGGGGCTGCCGGAGGGGGCGCCGACCGGCTCAGAGGCGCCGGCGCGCCTTGCGGGCGCGGCGTACCACCGCTGCCGCGCCGAGCAGGGCGACCGTCGCACCGGCCGCACCGGCGGCCGTGGCGTCCTTGCGGCCGAGGCGCCGGCCCGCGACGGTGTGGCGGCCCTCGACCTCTTCGAGAAGCGCGCCGAGGACTTCCTCGTTGGTCCAGCGGGGCCGCCAGCCGGCGTCGTGGAGACGGCCGACGCTGACCACCCAGGGATGCATCGTGTAGGCGAGATCGCCGGCCGGGGACGGTGTGAGGCCGATCCGGTGCAGCCGGGCCGCGGCCCCGAGGGCGACGGCGGACGGCAGCTCCATACGGCGGATGCCGCTCAGCTCCTCGATCTCCTCCTGTTCGAGCCAGCCGTCGCAGCCGACCGCGAACTCGCCGTCGACCTTCTCCAGCGCGGCGTACTCCAGGGCGCTGACCAGGTCGTCCACATGGCAGAACTGCCAGGTGGGCCGGGAGCCGGCGACGACCAGCAGCCGGGGCGACTCGAAGTAGCGGGTCAGGGCGGTGTCCGTGCCGCCGACGAGGACGGCGGGGCGCACGACCGTGACGTTCAGACCGGGGTGCGCGCGGGGCGCGCGGCGGCCGAGCCGTTCGATCTCCAGCAGGTCGCCGACGCCCGTGGCCTCCGCCGTCGCGCGCAGCTCCGCGTCCTCCGACAGCGGGATGTCGTTGTCGGGCAGGGCGCCGTAGACCATGGCCGAGGTGCACAGGACGACCCGGTGCACCCCCGCGGCCGCCGCGGCGGTGAGCACGGTCTGGGTGCCGCGGACGTTGTAGGCCGTACGGGCCGCCGCGTCCCGCTCCAGGTCCAGATCGAGCGCCAGGTGCACCACGACGTCCGCGCCGCGCAGTTTCTCGGCGATGGCCGGGTCCCGTACGTCGAGGACGTGCCACTGCGCCTCGGTCACCTCGCCGCGGCGCTCGTCGATCGCCACGACCTGCTTGATCTCCTCCGACGCGGCGAGGCGCCGGACGAGCAGGTCACCGACCCCGGAGGCGGCTCCGGTGACCGCGACGACGGGGCCGCGTGGCGGGGTCGGGGTTGAGCGGTTTCGCGCTGCGCGAACCTGCGGATCTGGGGAACTCACCGGGCGTCTCCAGCGGTTGTCTTCAGTACGGACGTGTACAACACGTACGTACCAGGTGGCGTCCATCCTGCCGCAGGCCAAGCATTGGCGGAGCACCGAGCCCGGATGCGGCCTCGGATGTCTACGCTTGGTGGTGTCGGGCAGTCGCTGTCGGCGGAAAAGCCGGCGGCCCAACGAGCCGAGGAAACCCGTGAGTGACACCCCATTCGGATTCGGCCTTCCGCCGGAGGAGCCAGAGGACGGCGACGGCAAGAAGAACGACCCCGCCGGAGGTGGTCAGGGTGGTGGCGGCCAAGGCGGCGGGGGCAACCCCTTCTCGGGGTTCGGCCTGCCCGGCGGCTCGGGCGGCCAGGGCGGGGAGAACCCGTTCGCGGCGATGTTCGGGTCGATGAACCCCAACGATCTGGGCGCCGCGTTCCAACAGCTCGGTCAGATGCTCAGCTACGAGGGCGGTCCCGTGAACTGGGACATGGCCAAGCAGATCGCCCGCCAGACGGTCTCGCAGGGCACGCCCGACGGTACGAAGGACGCCAGCGTGGGCCCCGCCGAGCGGAGCGCCGTCGAGGAGGCCGTGCGCCTGGCGGACATCTGGCTGGACGCCGTGACGTCGCTGCCGTCCGGCGCGGGATCGACCGTGGCGTGGAGCCGCGCGGAGTGGGTCGAGGCGACCCTGCCCGCGTGGCAGCAGCTCGTCGACCCGGTGGCCGAGCGCGTGGGCGCCGCCATGGGTGATGTGCTGCCCGAGGAGATGCAGGCCATGGCCGGGCCGCTGATCGGCATGATGCGCTCCATGGGAGGCGCCATGTTCGGCCAGCAGATCGGGCAGGCCGTGGGCGTCCTGGCGGGCGAGGTGGTCGGCTCCACCGATATCGGGCTGCCGCTGGGCCCGGCGGGCAAGGCCGCGCTGCTCCCGCTGAACATCGAGGCCTTCGGTAAGGACCTCGGCATCCCGCAGGACGAGGTGCGGCTGTATCTGGCCCTGCGCGAGGCGGCCCACCAGCGGCTCTTCGCCCATGTGCCGTGGCTGCGGGGGCATCTGTTCGGCGCCGTCGAGGGGTACGCGCGCGGCATCAAGGTCGACGCCTCCAAGCTGGAGGACGCGGTCAGCCAGCTCGACCCGTCGAACCCCGAGCAGCTTCAGGAAGCACTTCAGCAGGGCATGTTCCAGCCCGAGGACACGGTCGAGCAGAAGGCCGCCCTCGCGCGTCTGGAGACGGCGCTCGCGCTGGTCGAGGGCTGGGTGGACGCGGTCGTGCACGAGGCGGCCAGGACCAGGCTGACGTCGGCGGACGCGCTGCGCGAGACGCTGCGCAGGCGCCGCGCGTCCGGCGGGCCTGCCGAGCAGACCTTCGCCACCCTCATCGGCCTTCAGCTGCGCCCCAGGCGCCTGCGGGACGCCTCCCGGCTCTGGGCCTCGCTCACGGACGCGCGGGGCGTGGACGGGCGCGACGGGCTCTGGCAGCACCCGGACATGCTGCCGACGGCCTCCGACCTGGACGACCCGGACGGCTTCGTGCACCACGAGCACGCGGACTTCTCCGAGCTGGACAAGCTGCTCGGCGAGGCGGCGGGCGGCAAGCCGAAGCTGGAGAAGGACCCGGAGACGCGTTCCGGGAAGGACAGTGACCGGCCCGACGACGAGGGCAAGGACGGCGACGAGGGCAAGGGCGACAGCGGCAAGTGAGTCTGCACGACGACACCGTCCGTGTACTGGAGACGTACGACGGTCAGGAAGAGCTGCGCCGGATCTATCTGGACCATCTGGCGGCCCGTCCTGACGGGATGTGGAAATCCTGTGACGCCGGGCATGTCACGGCGAGCGCGCTGGTGATCGACCCGGCGGAGGGCCGCGTCCTGCTGACCCTCCACAAGAAGCTCGGTCTGTGGCTCCAGATGGGCGGCCACTGCGAGCCCGGGGACGTCTCGCTCGCGGCGGCGGCGCTACGCGAGGCCACGGAGGAGTCCGGGATCGGAGGGCTGACGCTGCTGCCCGGCGGGCCCGTACAGCTCGACCGGCATGCGATCCCGGCGCCCTGCCACTGGCATCTGGATGTCCAGTACGCGGCTCTGGCGCCGGTAGGCGCGGTCGAGGAGATCAGCGAGGAGTCGCTGGATCTGCGCTGGTTCGCGTACGCCGAGGTGGCGACGGTCGCCGACGGGTCGGTCGTACGGCTGCTGGAGCGCACGCGCGACGCGCTCTCCGAGCAGGTTCACGGCTGACGCCGGGGACGAGCAGGGGCGGCCTCCGTGGAGACCGCCCCTGAGCGGCCGGCTGGACTCAGCCCTGGTTGTTCCAGACGTTGTTCTGGTTCTGCCCGTGGGCGCCCTGCTGGCCCGCGCCGAACTGCGCACGCAAGCCCTGCCCGATCTCCGCGTTCTGCGGCGGCATCACCTCACTGGGCTGCACGAGCGCGAAGCCCTGGCCGAGGAAGCTGAGCTCCCAGCCCTCGCCCGTGTTGCCGCGCCGGCGCCGTACGCCCGAGGAGTGCGTCTGCGCCTGCATCTGCACCCGCAGCCCGGAGGACCACGCCACGATCGCGTCGGCGTCGGCGTTCACGTACTTGTCGGGCGTCACGAGCATCATCAGCGGCTGCCCGGACGTCATCAGAGCGACCTTGCCGCGGCCCGAGATGTTGAGCTGGTACTTGCCGGAGCCTGAGATGCCGTACTGGCTGTCCACCGCGATGACCTCGGTGTGCAGTGTGGAGTCGAGCGCCAGGACATAGGCGCTGTCGACGGTCATGCCCTCCTGGTCGACATCCACGACATGCACGTACTGCGCGAGGTTCGCGAAGTAGACCGTCCCCTGACCCGAGCAGCGCATCAGGTCCAGGCCCTCGCCGGTGTTCCGCCTGGCACGGCGCTGGCCCTGGGACTGGTACTCACCGTCGAAGTCGATGAGCCCCTGGTAGGCGACCATCGCGCCCTTGCGGGCGAGGACATCGTCGTGGCCGGTGAGCGCGACCCGCAGAAGCTGCGGGTTCTGTACGACGTAGCGGTCCTGGGACTGCGTTTCCGCGAGTCCGAAAAGCGGGCTCTGCATGATGTTTCCTCCCCCTCAGCCCCGGACCCGCAGGCGGTCGGTGCTGTCCTCGCTCGGTTGTACGACGACGAGGCCCTGGCCCGAGAAGGCCATCTGGTAGGCCTCCCCGCTGCCCCGTCCGATCAGGGACGACGCCTTGAAGCTCCGCTTGCCCTTCACCTTGAGCCCGGGTGACCAGGCCACGAGGGCGTCGGGGTCGACGTACGTCTCGTCGTCGCCACGGCCGCAGTCGACGACGATCGGCGTACCGCGCGAGGTCAGCGCGACCCAGCCGGTCCCGCCGACCGTGACGTTCCACAGACCCTGTCCGGCGAACTTCGCCAGCCCCTTGACCTTCTCGACGCCCCACTGGAGGTGGGCGTCGAAGGCCAGCAGGTTGGTGCCGTTGACCGAGATCGAGTCGTTGTTGAGGTTGATGACGACGACGTCGGCGCCGTAGTCGGCCAGATAGAGCAGGCCGTCACCGGCGCACTTCATGATCGGTGTGCCTTCGCCGGTCACCCACTGGCCGGCGATCTGACGGACGGCGGGCGGGTTGGGCTCGTACTGCACGAACCCCTCGTACGCGACCATCGAGCCGGTGCGCGCGTAGAGGTCCTGCCCGCTGGTCATGGCGACCTTGAGCATGGCGCGGCCGTGGTTCTCCATCCGCGCCGAGACGGGGGCCGGGGCGAAGCCCGCGAGTTGCTGGTTCATGTGCCGGACTCCCTCAGACCTCGTACGGCTGAACGACGATGAAGTTGCCGGGGGCTCCCCGGAACTGCAGATTCACGGTCTCTCCGCTGTGTCCCGGATACGCGTTGCGGCGCAGCCGGACCTGGCTGGAGAGGATCACCTGTGACGCGGCCGACCAGGCGACGACGGCGTTGCAGTCGGCGAAGGTCGTGGGCGTGACCGGCAGGACGACCGGGACACCGTGGGTCTTCACGACGATGGTGCCGGTGCCCTGGAACTGCATCGTGAACAGGGCTCCACCGGGGATGCCGTGGCCCTCGATACGCCGGACCTCGTACTGAAGGGACTCGTCGAAGGCGAGCACGTTCTCCGCGGAGACGCAGATGGCGTCGCCCTGGAGCTCGATCGGGTGCAGATGCGAGGCTTCCTCGGCGAGGAAGACCTGGCCGCGGCCGGAGCAGCGCATGAGCTGCATCTCCTGGCCGGTCGCGTTGCCGACGATACGGCCCGCGAAGCCGGCGCCCTTGTAGCCGAAGTCGACCTTGCCCTGGTACATGACCATGCTGCCCTGGCGGGCCAGGACGGGGGCGCCGCCCATGGCGAGGTCGACCCGCATCAGCTGCTGGTTCTGCGGTGTCCAGCGCTGGCCGGTGGCGGCCTCCTTGTACGGCTGGAGCGCCGCCGCGAGACCCGCGCCGGCCTGCTGGCCCGCTTGCGGCATGCCCGGGGGCGGTGCGCCCTGGGGCTGGCCTCCGTACGGAGGCGGTGTCGGCTGCCCGTACGGCGCGGGCGCGCCGGGCGGCTGGCCCTGACCGGGGAACTGACCCGGGGGCTGGCCGGGGATCTGGCCGAACTGCGGCTGCTGCGGTGCCTGCGGCAGGCCGGGCGGCTGCGCGTACGGCGACGGTGCGGGCGCGGGCGCCGGAGGCATCGGGGCGGCGACGGTCGGCGCGCCGTGCATCGGGTGGGGCGCGGGTGCCGGGGCCTGCGGGGGCGCGCCGAACGACGGCGGGGGCTGCGCGGCCCGCGGCGCGGGCGGGGCCGGCGGGGCTCCGAAGGCCGGAGGGGGCGCGGCGCCGCCGGGCGGCGGGGCGAACGACGGTGCTGCTCCCTGGGCGGGCGGCTGGGCCGCGGCCGGCTCCTCCTCGGCGACTTCGCCGCCGAAGTTCTTGAGGAGCGCGTCGAGACCACCGTCGAAGCCCTGGCCGACGGCGGCGAACCGCCAGACGTCCTTGAGGTAGAAGTCGCCGAGCATCACCGCGCGTTCGGTGCTGAACTCGGAGCCGGTGAAGGCGTATCGGACGACTTCTTCGCCGCCGGCGACTATCCGGATGTATCCGGGGCCCACCTGGGACATCTGCCCGGCGCCGTCGATGGTGGCGGTGAAGGACAGTCGCTGGATGTTCGCCGGAATACGGTCGAGCGTGACCCGGAACGATTCGGTGTCGCCGGACTGCGCGCCCAGCAACTGGATTGATTCCTCGGGGGACTTCGGCTGATTGAAGAAGATGAAATACCGGTCGTCCGAGAGCTGTTCATTGGCGTCGAGGCCGAAACAGCTGATGTCGAACGTCAAGCCGGGCGCCGCGATCTGCACACCTACGTACAGATCCGTCCCCTGCGTGAGGTCACTGATCTTGGCCTTGTGGCCGCGTTGGAATTCCCTCGCCATGCGTAACGACCGTCCCCCATCCCGAGCTGAACACGTCGCGTCAGGCTAACCGTTGCGTCCGGCATTGAACCAAGCCGGTACAGATTCGGTACACGATCGGCGAGGGGACGCCGTCACTCTCCGGGGGCGGCGGGGAGCTGCGGCAGTCGCTCGGCGGCGACGACACCTTCGAGATAGCCACGGGCCCGCTCGGTGCGCGGATATGCCTCCAGCAACTCCCAGAAGCGCGGGCCGTGCCCCGGCACGAGCAGATGGGCCAGCTCGTGCACGAGCACGTAGTCGACGACGTACTCGGGCATGCCCTGCAGCCGGTGCGAGAGACGGATACTGCCCTCGGTGGGGGTGCAGGAGCCCCAGCGGGTGTTCTGGTTGGTGACCCAGCGGACGGACGCGGGACGCGCCCTGCCGTCGAAATACTGCTCGGACAGCCGCTTGGCGCGCTCGGTCAGATCGTTGTCGCCGAGGACGCGCTTGCTCTCCTGGGCCGCGAGTTTGTCGAGCATCACGTCCACCCAGCGCCGCTCCTCGGCCTCCGACATCCGGGCCGGGATGAGCACGATGGTGCGGTCGCCCTCGCGGTATGCCGAGACCGTCCTGCTGCGCCGGGCGCTGCGGCGGACCTCGACGGCGCTTGTCGCCGGTCCGCGCTGCGGGCGGCCGGTCACGCTGCGCTCTTCGCTTCCGGCGCTGTGCGGTGGGGATTCCCCCGCAACGCGAGGAGAAGGGTCGGCGGACACGCTTCGACGTTACCCGCTGTCAGTGGGGAACGTCCCGTCGCGGGGGCTTTTCGATCTTGGTCCACTCCATACACCCATCATTTGAACGTCTAATTCCCCACGCCTGTGGATAACTCTTCGCACCTCTCACCAGTTCCTTGCATTCTGGAATCCGATCGCGGGACAGGCATCACGGGGGAGACGAATATGCATCCAATGGTGAAGCCCGCTCTGCGCCGGGCCTGGCGGGAGCGGCAGACGGTTCAGTTCGGAATCACACCCGCGCACGCGGTGGTGGTGGGACCTGTCGATACGGCCACGGGCAGCTTTCTCGACCTGCTGGACGGCACGCGGGGGCTGCCGCTGCTGCGGGACGAGGCGCGGAGTCTGGGGCTGCCGGACGGCAAGGCGGAAGCGCTCGTGGACCGGCTCTCGGCGGCCGGACTGCTGGACGACAGCACGGCGGGCGGGCGCCCAGCCGAAGCGTTACGGAATCGAAAGGTGCTCGACCTGCTGCGGGCGGATCTGGCGTCACTGTCGATCACGCACCGCGCGCCGGGTGCGGCGATGGAGCGGCTGGCGGCGCGGCGCACCATGCGCGTCCAGGTGCGCGGGGCCGGCCGGGTCGGTGCGGCCGTCGCCTCGGCGCTGTCGGCCTCCGGGGTGGGCCGGGTGGATGTACTGGACAGCGGGAGGACCGAGCCATGGGACGTGGCTCCGGGCGGTCTTCCTGCGGAATCGGTCGGTGAGCGCAGGGATGTGGCGGCCCGGCTGCTGGTGCGGCGCTCGGCCCCGGGCAGATCCGTCAGAGCGGCGGCGTCCGGCGCGCGGTCGGCGTCGGACGGGCCGGCGGCCGGCGGGCCGGGGTCCGATGTGGACGGGGCGGAGGCGGGAGCGCTCGACGAGGTGCCGGGCGGCTGGGCGGGTGAGCGGCCCGAGCGCGCCGACGAACGGGCGGCCACGGTGAGCGGTGGCGCGGCGGGGCTGTCGCTGGTGATCGTCGCCCCACGGGACGGGCTCACGGCCTATGTCCCGGATCCGGCGTCCGCCGAGCGCTGGATCGCCACCGGGACTCCTCATCTCTACGCGGGAGTTGTCGAGGCCACGGGGGTGGTGGGCCCGCTGGTGCTGCCGGGCGGCACGGCCTGCGCGGGCTGTCTGACCGAGGAGCGGACCGCCCGGGAGCCGGGGTGGCCGCTCATGCTGGCGCAGTGGCGGTCAGGACGGCGGGCGTCGGTCACACCGGCCTGCGACCTGGGGCTCGCCACCACCGTGGCCGGTCTCACCACGGCTCACGCGCTGTCCTTCCTGGACGGTGAGCTGCCGGCGAGCACGGGGGCGCGCTGGGAGATCACGCTGCCGCTGCTCGACTGGCGTTCGGAGCGGATCGCGCCGCATCCCGCCTGCCCCTGCGGGGCCGCCGGAGAACAGGAGGGAGAGGGCATGGCTGTGCCCGGGGCGCCGCACGACACAATGGTGCGGTAACCGCCGTACGCGGCTCGGCTGTCAGGGATTTGGAGGGGCGTATGTCTGATCTTCCCCGTAAGGCCGTCACCCGAACTGCCAAGCTGGCCGCGCTGCCACTGGGCTTCGCCGGCCGTGCCACCTGGGGTCTGGGCAAGCGGATCGGCGGCAAGTCCGCGGAGATGGTGGGCCGCGAGCTCCAGCAGCGCACGGCGGACCAGCTCTTCAAGGTGCTCGGCGAGCTCAAGGGCGGGGCCATGAAGTTCGGGCAGGCCCTGTCCGTCTTCGAGTCCGCGCTGCCCGAGGAGGTGGCGGGCCCCTATCGGGCGGCGCTCACCAAGCTCCAGGAGGCGGCCCCTCCGATGCCGACCAGCACGGTGCACAAGGTGCTGGCGGAGCGGCTCGGTGAGGAGTGGCGTGAGCTCTTCCTGGAATTCGAGGAGAAGCCGTCGGCCGCCGCCTCGATCGGCCAGGTGCACCGGGCGGTGTGGCACGACGGGCGGAATGTGGCGGTCAAGGTGCAGTACCCGGGGGCAGGGGAGGCGCTGCTCTCGGACCTGTCGCAGCTGAGCCGGTTCGCCCGGCTGCTGGGGCCGCTGATCCCGGGCATGGACGTCAAGCCCCTGATCACCGAGTTGCGGGACCGGGTGTCGGAGGAGCTGGACTACGAACTGGAGGCGGCGGCCCAGCGGGAGCACGCGGCGGAGTTCGCGGACGATCCCGACGTGGTCGTGCCCGACGTGGTGCACCAGTGCGACCAGGTGCTGGTCACGGAGTGGATCGACGGCATCCCGATGGCCGACGTGATCGCGGAGGGCACCGAAGAACAGCGCGACCGCGCGGGGCAGTTGCTGGCGCGCTTCCTCTTCTCGGGTCCCGCCCGTACGGGGCTGCTGCACGCGGACCCGCACCCGGGCAACTTCCGGCTGCTGCCGCCGGCCGGGGACGAGGGCGAATCGCGCCTCGGTGTACTGGACTTCGGCACGGTCGACCGGCTGCCGGGCGGGCTGCCCGAGACGATAGGCGAGTCGCTGCGGCTGACACTGGAGGGCGACGCCGAGACGGTGTACGAACTCCTGCGCACCGAGGGGTTCGTCAAGGAGTCGATCGATCTCGACCCGGACGCGGTGCTGGAGTATCTGCTGCCGATCATCGAACCGGCCGAGGCGGAGGAGTTCACCTTCACCCGGAGCTGGATGCGCACCCAGGCGGCGCGGATCGCCGATCCGCGGTCTCCGGCGCACCAGTTGGGGAAGCAGTTGAATCTGCCGCCCTCCTATCTGCTGATACATCGCGTCACGCTGAGCACCATCGGGGTGCTGTGCCAGCTGAACGCGACGGTCCGGCTCCGCGAGGAGCTGGAGGAATGGCTGCCGGGCTTCCTGCCGGAGGAATTCGCCCACGAAGAGGAGCCCGAAGCGGAGGCGGGAGCGGGCGCGGGCGCGTAGGACGTAGGGCGTGTTCGGAGACAAGAAAGCGGGGGCCGGTCCGTGAGGACCGGCCCCCGCGTCAGAGGCACTCAGGGCGTGTCTTTGGGTCTGCGACGTTCTCGCGCCCGGCCGCCGGCGGTCAGTTCATGACCGCCATGGCCAGCGCACGGCGGGCGCGCATCGATACGCGCTCGGCCCGGCGCTGCATCCGCCGAGCGGCGACCAGGCGCACGGCCTGGCGTTCCGCGTCGGCTTCACGCAGGCGCTCGGTCATATGCGCGCGTGCCAGGGCTTCTGGGATGAGTTGCATCTCGCGGTTCCTGTTCTGACGCGATTCGCTCGCGCCGGTGGTACTGACAGCTGAAGTGGCGGAGCCGGACGGCTCTCGCAGGGAAGAGGTCATCGGGGCCTGCTTCTTGGGATCGTGCGTGACGGGGCGATCGACGGTGCCGGTGGCGTTCATGCCGCGACCGGGTTCTTGCGCGGGCGGCCACGGGGCCGCTTGCGAGCGACGACCACACCCTGGATGAAGAGCTCGCCGCCCCAGACACCCCACGGCTCACGCCGCTCCTTGGCACCGGCGAGGCAGGCCTCGACCAGCGGGCAGGTGCGGCAGAGGGACTTGGCGTACTCGACGTCGGCCGGGGACTCCGCGAAGAAGACCTCCGGGTCGTAGGCACGGCAGGGAACGGGTACGCCGAGGTTCTCGATGGCGTCGTCGAGCGCGGTGAGCGCGGTCAGCGGGGTCAAGGTGGAGTCCTCCGTGATGCAGGGCTGGGTGATCGTTCCGGAAGGCGGTACGGACGGGGCGTGCGCTTCGAGTTGCACGGTGGTGTCTTCCTCGTCTGGTCGGTCCGGCCTGTTGGCCGGGTGTCGGCTGGTACCGGGTGGTACTTCTCCCGAGGCCCCTTCACTCCGCCCGTCCCGTTCGGGACAAACAGAAGGGCCGCGGATCCCGGGTGGGGTTCCGCGGCCCTGAAGGCGCCGGCCTGATCTTGAATCAGGCTGGATCACTCCAGGGTTCAGGCCCACGGATGGCCCACATCGTGTGGTGCTGCTTCGTCTGCTTCGTCAATTCGGCACCGGCTGCCGCGAACGCATAGGCCTTTGCCTCTGCCGCTGCTACTTCTGCCGCCAGTGCCTTGCTCGGTCGCTCATTGCCGCCCGTGACAGGAAGAGCCACGGGGTTGGTCCGGCCGGCGCCGAAGCCCGACAGACCTGTGGCGGCGAACGAAGATCCATCACTGGCCAGCAGTCCAGGACGCAGAACGTCGAGAGAGCATGCGGAGACGACCGAGAGATCGGTCATTTTGGCGGTGCTGACGAAGTCGCTGTTGATGCTGATCACTGGAATCGCCTCCTCTCGGCGTATCGAAATCCGGATACCACTTCGGACAAGTAGAGCACGGGGACGGGGCTTCGGAGAAGCCCGCCGTTCCGTGGTTAAGAACCTATGGTGATTCGCGGGGCGCGCGCAAACTATTTTCTCGACGAGTTTGTATCAGCTCTCCTCGTCCTCCCCGACAGGCTCGTCACCTGCGCAGATGGCCAGGACATCGGCCCCGAACCGCTCCAGCTTGCGGCCTCCGACACCGGAGATCCGGGACAGCTCGCCGTCGTCGCCCGGCACGGCCTCGGCGATGGCCATCAGCGTCTTGTCGGTGAACACGCAGTACGCGGGCTGGCCCAGCTGCTTCGCCTGGTCGGAGCGCCACTCGCGCAGCCGCTCGTACAGCCCCTCGTCCATGTCCGAGGGGCAGCCCTCACAGCGCATCAGCTTCATCTCGCCCGCGTCCGTCAGCGTCGTGCCGCAGACGCGGCACAGCACCGGGCCGCGCCGCTTGCGCCGGCCGCCTCGGTCGGCCGCGCCGCCCGCCGCCGCTCCGGCGCCCCGCACCCCCGGGGCCGACGAGCCCGGCCGCAGGCCGCTCAGGAAGCGGGTGGGACGCCGGGACGCCCTGCCGCCCGGGGCCCTGGAGAGCGCCCACGACAGGGAGATGTGCAGGCGGGCACGGGTGACTCCGACGTAGAGGAGCCTGCGCTCCTCCTCGACCTGTTCGTCGGTCTTGGCGTACGTGATCGGCATCATGCCCTCGGTCAGCCCGACCAGGAACACCGCGTCCCACTCAAGGCCCTTGGCCGAGTGGAGGGAGGCGAGGGTCACTCCCTGGACGGTCGGGGCGTGCTGGGCGGCGGCGCGCTCGTCCAGCTCGGCCACCAGATCGCCGAGGGTCGACTCCGGCCTGGCCCGTGCGAAGTCCTCGGCGAGACGCACGAGGGCGGCCAGCGACTCCCAGCGGTCACGGACGGCGCCCGAGCCCGTGGGAGGTTCGGTGGTCCAGCCCTTGGTGGAGAGCACCGCCCGCACCTGGGACGGCAGATCGACGATGTCGTCCAGCAGGGAGTCGTTGCCCCCGAATCGGGCCGCGCCGCGCAGGGCCGCCCCTGCCTCCCGTACCTCCTGGCGCTCGAAGAACCGCTCGGCGCCCCGGAGTTGGTAGGGCACCCCGGCGTCGGCGAGCGCCTGTTCGTAGACCTCCGACTGGGCGTTGATCCGGTACAGCACGGCGATCTCGCCGGCCGGGACGCCCGCCGCGATCAGGTCGCGGACCCGGCGGGCGGTGCCCTCGGCCTCGGCGGGCTCGTCCGCGTACTCCGTGTAGAGGGGCTCGGGGCCCGCGTCGCGCTGCGAGATCAGTTCGAGCCGGTGCTCGGCGGCGCGGCCCCTGGCTTGATTCAGCAGGCCGTTGGCCAGGTGCACGACCTGGGGGGTGGAGCGGTAGTCACGGACCAGCTTCACCATCGTCGCGTTGGGGTGGCGTGTGCGGAAGTTCAGCAGATGGTCCGGGGTCGCGCCGGTGAAGGAGTAGATCGTCTGGCTGGCGTCGCCGACGACGCAGAGACTCTCCCGGTCGCCCATCCACAGGTCGAGGAGGCGCTGCTGGAGCGGGCTCACGTCCTGGTACTCGTCCACCACGAAGTGCTGGTACTGACCGCGGATCTGGTCGGCGATGTCGTGCCGGTCCTGGAGGATGCCCACCGTGAGCAGCAGGACGTCCTCGAAGTCGATGACCGACCTGTCTCGTTTCAGCTGCTCGTACATCGCGTAGATCTGGCCGATTTCCGCCGGATCGCGCGGGGCGTCGCGGTGGGACTTGGCGACGGCGGCCGGATAGTCGGCGGGCACGGTCTGGGTGACCTTGGCCCACTCGATCTCACCGGTGACATCCCTCAGCTCGTTCCGGTCCAGCCTGACCCGGCAGCGGGCCGCCGACTCCGCGACCAGCTGGACCTTGCGCTCCAGCAGCCGGGGCAGCTCGCCGCCGACCACCTTGGGCCAGAAGTACTGGAGCTGGCGCAGCGCCGCCGAGTGGAACGTACGCGCCTGGACACCGCCCGCGCCCAGCTGGCGCAGGCGCCCGCGCATCTCCCCCGCGGCCCGGTTGGTGAAGGTCACGGCCAGGACGCTGGCGGGCTGGAGGATCCCGGCCCGCACGCCGTACGCGATCCGGTGGGTGATCGCGCGCGTCTTGCCCGTGCCGGCACCGGCCAGCACACAGACCGGTCCGTGCAGTGCCGTCGCGACCTCGCGCTGCTCGGGGTCGAGCCCTTCGAGCACCGCGTCGGCGTCGCGAGGCGGGGCCACGAACTGGCTGCCGTCGGAGTCCTGCGGGAAGAGTGAGGAGTGCGTTGCTGCTGTCACCCCGCCATGCTGCCAGGTCCCGTGAGGCTGGTGCTGCACTTGTCCACAGGGGAGTCACGTTGGTCGTACAAGTGCGGGAATGGTGACCAGGTCACGTACGTTCATCTGTCTGCAAAGACATTTGAGCCTGCCAGAGGAGCGCGAGAAGACATGCCGGGGACTGTGACGATGTACAGCACCACATGGTGCGGATACTGCCGTCGGCTCAAGGGCCAGATGGACCGCGAAGGCATCGCGTACACCGAGATCAACATCGAGCAGGACCCGGATTCGGCCGCGTTCGTCGAAAAGGCGAACGGCGGCAATCAGACGGTCCCGACCTTGCTCTTCGACGACGGTTCGACGCTGACGAACCCGTCCCTCGCGCAGGTCAAGCAGAAGGTCGGCGCCTGAGCCCACGGGCCGGGCACGACCGGCACGCGCAGGAGCCCCCGCCGGCCGGCGGGGGCTCCTGTGCGTGCCGGTCAGTTCAGCGGCTTCGGCAGCGGCTTTCCGTACCAGAGTTCCGTCAGCCGTGCCGCGATCGAGATGCCCGACGGCGGGAGGACGTCGCCCGACTCGATCGCGATCCGCAGGTCGTCGCGGGAGAACCAGCGCGCCTCCTGGATCTCGTCGCCGTCCACGGTGATCTCCGAGGACGTGGCACGGGCCATGAAGCCCAGCATCAGGCTGGAGGGGAACGGCCAGGGCTGGCTCGCGACATACTCGACCTCGCCGACCGTGACGCCCGCCTCCTCGAACACCTCGCGCGCCACGGACTGTTCGATCGACTCACCGGGCTCCACGAAGCCCGCGAGCGTCGAGAACCGGCCCTCCGGCCAGTGCACCTGACGGCCGAGGAGCGCGCGGTCCTGTTCGTCGGTGACGAGCATGATCACGGCGGGGTCGGTACGGGGGTAGTGCTCGGCGCCGCACGCCGGACAGCGGCGGATGTGGCCCGCCGCCGCGATCACCGTGCGCTCGCCGCAGCGTGAGCAGAAGCGGTGCAGCCGCTGCCAGTTCTCCAGCGCCACCGCGTGGACCATCAGGCCCGCGTCGCGCGGGGACAGCAGCAGCCCGGCCTCGCGCAGTCCCGCCGCGCGCGCCGACTGGTCCATGCGGCCCGGCAGCGTGTCCTTCTGGAGAGCGAAGTAGCTGACTCCGTCCTCGTCGGTACCGAGGAAGTAGCGGTGGGTCTCGGTGAGGGGCGCCTCGAAGGAGGGCGTCATGACGAGTTCGGTGCGGCCGTCCGGGGTGTCGTCTATCAGCACCTGGCCGCCGGAGACGACGAAGACCCGCGTGGTGGGGTGGCTCCAGGCCGCGGCCAGCCACGCCTCGTCGAGGCGGTGGTGGGCGGCACGGTCGATGCCGCTGTCGGAGGCGAGGACGATCGGCCGGTCTGCGGCGGTTTCTCCGCCGCTGGTGGTGGTGCGCACTGGTACTTCCAACTCCCCCGGATGGATGGGTGTCTGTTCAGCGGAGAGCGGCGGCGAGATCGCTCCAGAGGTAGGCGGTCGTCTCCACGCCCTTCAGTAGAAGGTCGATCTCGACCTTCTCGTCGGGCGCGTGCCAGCCGTCGGACGGTACGGAGATGCCGAGGAACAGGACGGGAGCGCCGAGCACGTCCCGCAGGTCGGCGGCGGGTCCCGAGCCGCCCTCGCGGGTGAAGCGGATCTTCTGGTCGAAGGCACGGCCCATGGCCCGTACGACCGACCGGAGCGCGGGATGGTCGAGCGGGGTCAGACAGGGGCGGGTGGCCGCGCCGAAGGTGGTCTTGTGGCGGATTCCGGCCGGGATCCTGGCGTCGATCCATTCGGTGACGGCGCGCTCGACGCGGTCCGGATCCTGGCCGGCGACCAGCCGGAACGAGAGCTTCAGCCGGGCCGACGACGGGATGATCGTCTTCCCGCCCGGCCCCTGGTAGCCGCCGCCCATGCCGTTGACCTCGGCGGTGGGGCGGACCCAGACGCGCTCCAGGGTGGAGTGGCCGGCCTCGCCAAGCGTGGCGTGCGACTTGGCCGTACGCAGCCACTCGGCCTCGTCGAAGGGCAGCTCGGCGATGAGGGCGCGCTCGGCGTCGGTGAGCGGCGTGATGCCGTCGTAGAAGCCGGGCACGGTCACCCGCTCGTCCTCGTCGTGCAGCGCGGCCACGAGGCGGGCGGCGACGGTGACCGGGTTGGGTACGGCGCCTCCGAAGGAGCCGGAGTGGATGTCCTGGTCGGGGCCGTACAGCTCGATCTCGCACTCGGCGAGTCCGCGCATCCCGGTGCAGACCGTGGGGGTGTCCTCGGACCACATGCCGGTGTCGGAGACGATCACGACGTCGGCGGCGAGGCGGTCCGCGCGCTGCTCCACGAGCGCGCGGAAGTGCGGCGAACCGGACTCCTCCTCGCCCTCGACGAGCAGTTTCAGACGCACGGCGGGGGTGGTGCGCCCGGTGGCCGCGAGATGGGCGCGGACGCCGAGTGTGTGGAAGAACACCTGCCCCTTGTCGTCGGCGGCGCCGCGCCCGTACAGCCGGCCGTCCTGGACGACCGGCTCGAAGGGGTCGGTGCGCCAGCCGTCCTCACGGGCCGCGGGCTGTACGTCGTGGTGGCCGTAGACGAGCACGACCGGGGCGTCCGGGTCGTCGGACGGCCACTCGGCGAAGACCGCGGGGGCGCCGGGGGTCTCCCAGACCTCCGCGACCGGGAAGCCGGTCGCGCCGAGTTTCGCCGCGAGCCAGTCGGCGCTGCGCCGTACGTCCGCGTCGTGGTCCGGCTGCGCCGAGACGGACGGGATACGCAGCCACTCGGCGAGGTCGTCGAGGAAGGCCGCCCGGTGGGACCGGATGTAGTCACGGGTGTGCGTACGGACGGCGCTGTCCGGGGTCTCGCTCATACGTCGAGCCTATCCGGCTCCCGGGGTGGTCTCGTCTGCCGTTCGCTGTTCGGGACGCGCCCGCGGCGGGTGGTCGTCGCCGTGAAGGAGGAGACGTTCCAGTCCGGTCCGGCCGGGCAGTCCCTCAGGTCGTACCGCCTCGCCGCTTCGCACGTACAGGAAGGTGGCCGTGACCGCGTCGGGTGGCAGGCCGTGCTGCTCGGCCCAGGCCAGGCGGTAGATCGCGAGCTGGAGCGGGTCGGCCGTGCGGCCCCGGCCGGTCTTCCAGTCGACGACCTCGTACGTGACGGTGTCCGCCAGCGGGTCGACGTCCCGGTACACGGCGTCGATACGGCCCCGGATGACGCGGCCGGCGAGGGTGAGCTGGAACGGCACCTCGACGCGGTACGGCGTGCGCCGGGCGTACGGGGTGCGGTCGAAGGCCTCCTTGAGGGCGGCCAGGTCGCGTTCGTCGGCGATCTCCGGCTCGTCGTCGGCGCCGCCGGGCAGCTCGTCGGGGCCGAGCATCGGGAGCGGCAGTTCGTCGAAGCGCGACTCCACCCAGGCGTGGAACCGGGTGCCCCGGCGCGCGGCGCGGTGCGGCGGGCGGGGCATGGGACGGGCCAGTTCCTGGGCGAAGCCGTCGGGGTCGGCGGCCAGGCGCAGGAGTTGGGAGGCGGAGAGCGACGGCGGTACGGGGACGTCGCGGACGCGGGCGCGGGCGCGCAGCAACTCGCCGGAGAGGGCGTCGAGGTCGCGGTCCCAGGAGGCGAGGGTGCGGGTCTCCTCGGGAGTGAGGCGCTCCTGGGGGCCGTCGGCCGGGGGGCGCGGGGCGGGCAGGTGCGCCGGGCGCGCGTCATCAGCCGGACGCTCCGGAGGCTCCAAGTGGTCCGGGTGGTCTGAGTGGTTCGGGTCCTGCGGACGGTCGCGTCCCGGCTCCCAGGTGTCCCAGTCCGCGAGATCGTCGTGCTCCCGCTCGTCTTCCCACTCGTCGGGGCCGTCGAGTGCGTCCAGGCCGTCGTGCGCGTCGTCGTACGCGTCCTCCGGCGGCGGCGCGTCCTCCTCCGGAGGAGGTGGCGCGTCATCGGAAAGCACCGGCTCGTCGTACGGCGTCCCGCCCGCCCAGGGCGTCGCCGCCGACGCGTCCATGTGCGCCAGGACCGTGTCAGCGGCCGTACGGCGCCGGGCCAGGGAGTCCGGGTCCAGCGGGAGCGGCCAGGCCGTCGCCTTGTCCGCCGCGAGGAGCGCGGGGTTCTCCTCGGTCTCAGGCGGCTCGTCGGCCCACACCTCGATCTCGCCGAAGCCCGCCGCGCAGTGGTCGTGCAGGGCCCGCAGGAAGTCCGAGGGACCCCGGGCGCGCTTCTGGGTCGGCCCCCACCAGTGGCCCGAGCCCAGCAGCAGGGAGCGGGGGCGGGTGAACGTCACGTAGCCGAGGCGCAGTTCCTCCGTGTGCTGGTGCGCGCGCATCTCGTCCTTGAACGCCTTCAGGCCCCTGGCGTCCCACTCCGGCACGTCCGGGAGCGTCGGGGCGTCACCGCGCAGGGCATGCGGCAGGACCTTCGACTGGGACGTCCATGCCTCGCGCGCCCTGCTGTTGGGGAACTGTCCGGCGACAAGGCCGGGGACGGCCACGACGTCCCACTCAAGTCCTTTGGACTTGTGCGCGGTGAGGACCTTCACCGTGTTCTCGCCGCCCGGCAGGGCGTTGTCGAGACCCTTCTCGTACTGCGCCGCCGTCCGCAGGAAGGCGAGGAAGGCGAGGAGCGTGGCATCCCCGTCGAGCGCGGCGAAGGAGGCCGCCGTGTCGAGGAAGTTGCTGAGGGTCTCGCGCCGTCGCGCGGCCAGGGCGTGCGGCGACGCCGCGAGTTCGACCTCCAGCCCTGTGGTGGCGAGGACCCGGTGCAGGAC
Source organism: Streptomyces sp. NPDC058665 (assembly GCF_042714995.1). NCBI lineage: Bacteria > Bacillati > Actinomycetota > Actinomycetes > Kitasatosporales > Streptomycetaceae > Streptomyces > Streptomyces sp. NPDC058665. The sequence goes on along the minus strand of NZ_JBHXRX010000019.1, from coordinate 22,479 downwards.
GTCCATCAGCGGGTCGGCCAGCGAGCGCCGCAGATCGCGCAGTTCGGCCGCGAGCCGGGCGAAACGCACGCGCGCGGCGGCGGAGAAGGGAAGGCCGTCGTCCTTGCCGCCGGCCGACTCCAGGAAGGTGTCGAGCGCGTCGGCGAGCGATATCACCTCGGCGGGGTCGGTGCCCTCGACCGCAGCGGCGAGCCGTTCGTCGGCGTCCTCATCGGCGGACGAGCCGTCGGCGCGGTGCACCAGCAGCCGGGCGCGGCGGCCGAGGAGCGCCAGATCGCGGGGGCCGATACGCCAGCGCGGCCCGGTGAGCAGCCGTACCAAGGAGGCGTTGGCGCCCGGGTCCTGAAGGACCTCGCACATCGCCACGAGGTCGGCGACCTCGGGGAGATGGAGCAGCCCGGAGAGGCCGACGACCTCGACCGGCACATCGCGGGCGACGAGCGCGCTCTGGATCTGGGCGAAGTCACCTGCGGTGCGGCACAGTACGGCGATCTCGGCGGGCTCCTTGCCCGTGCGCACCAGATGGGCGATGGAGTCGGCGACCCAGTCCAGCTCCTCGGCATGGGTAGGGAGGAGGGCGCAGCGCACGATGCCGTCGCGTTCGGCGCCGGGTGCGGGCCGCAGCGCCTCCACGCCCTCGTGCATGGCGCGCAGCGGCGCCGCGAGTCCGTTGGCGAGGTCGAGCAGGCGGCCACCGCTGCGGCGGTTCTCGCTGAGCGAGAAGCGGGCGGCCGGGGTGCCGTCGGCGTCCGGGAAGTGGGAGGGGAAGTCGTCCAGGTTGGCGACGGAGGCACCGCGCCAGCCGTAGATCGCCTGGCAGGGGTCGCCGACGGCCGTCACGGCGTGGCCGGTGCCGGAGCCGAAGAGGCCCGAAAGGAGGAGGCGTTGGGCGACCGATGTGTCCTGGTACTCGTCGAGCAGCACCACGCGGAACTCGTCGCGCAGGATGCGGCCGACCTCGGGCCGGGTGAGGGCCAGTTGGGCCGAGAGCGCGATCTGATCGCCGAAGTCAAGCAGATCGCGGGCGCTCTTGGCCGCGCGGTAGCGCCCCACCAGATCGAGCAGTTCGCGGCGGGCGGAGACGGTCTCGGGCACCTTGCGCAGGTCGGCGTTGCTGAGCCGGACACCTTCGAGGGTGCGCAGCAGTTCGCCGTCGTACGAGGCGAGTTCGCCGATCGGGACGAGATGCTCCGCCAACTCGGCGTCGAGCGCCAGCAGATCGCCGACCAGGGCGGGGAACGATCGTGTCAGGGAGGGATACGGGCCGGGGGCCTCCTTGAGCACCCGCGCGGCGAGCTGGAAGCGCGTGGCGTCGGCCAGCAGCCGGGCAGTCGGCTCAAGCCCTATCCGCAGGCCGTGGTCGGTGAGGAGCTGTCCGGCGAACGCGTGGTACGTGGAGATGCGCGGCTCGCCCGGAGGGTTGTCCGGGTCGAGCAGGTCGGGGTCGGTCACCCCGGCCCGTACGAGCGCCTTGCGGACCCGCTCGGCCAGCTCGCCCGCCGCCTTGTTGGTGAACGTGAGGCCCAGGACCTGCTCGGGGGCGACCTGGCCGCTGCCCACCAGCCACACCACGCGCGCCGCCATCACCGTCGTCTTGCCCGAGCCCGCCCCGGCGACGATCACCTGCGGTGCGGGCGGGGCGATGATGCACGCCGTCTGCTCCGGGGTGAACGGGATGCCGAGGAGTTCGTTGAGTTGCGCGGGGTCGGTGATACGTGCGGACACTTCAGAGAGGCTATCGGGGACCACTGACAGGCGGACGCCGGACGGATCGGTCCGGGTGCCGGTGGTCCCCGCGGCCTCAGGCGGTGGGCGGGTTCGCCGCTCCCCGGATGTCCCCCAGGTCCACGGTGTCGCCGGCCGGCGGCACCGTGGCCTTGACGGGCACGCCGAAGTCGCCGAAGAGGACCGTGCCCGGGGCCTGGCCGCCCTCGCTGACGGCCTTCAGCAGATACGGCGCTCCCTCGGCCGCCACGAAGGTCGTCTGCGTCCTGCCGCCCTCCCGCTTCACCAGCGTCACCGCCTTCCGGCCGTCGACCTCGGCGGCGGCGCCTCTGGTCAGGCCCTTGGTGTCGGCGGTGTTCAGGGTGCCGAGCATCGCGTCCAGATCGCACGCGCCGCCCAGCGCCCGCGCGGGGGAGTTCCCGCTCGCCGGAATCTTGAGCCACTTGCCACTGAGCAGCTGGACCAGTTCGTCGGCGCGGCCGGGGTCGGGGCTCTCCGGGTTCGGATCGTTCCCGCCGGAGGCGAGTGACCGCCAGAACTCGTCGTCGCCCTTGACGTACGTGACGCCGTTCACCACGGCGAACTCCGCCTCGCTGTCGTCCCGGCGCAGACCCCCCGCGCAGGTGCCCTTGTTGTCCAGGGAGAAGTCGACCTTGAGGCGCTTGCCGTTCTCCGTGCCCTCCGCCGTCAGCCGCAGGGACTTCGCGCCCTTGGTCGCCGTCACCGCCTTACGGGCGATCTGCGCGGCGCTCATCCCCGCGAAGGGGTCGCCCGTCGTCGCTTCCGTCGACGGAGCGGCCACCTGCTTCGCGGCCCCCGCCTCCTTCTCGGCCGCGCCCTCCGCGCCCTTGGTGGCACCGCCGGTGGAACAGCCCACCACACCTGCCACCGTGATCGCGCTCAGCAGCGCCGGCATCAGGAACTTCCGCTTGATCGCGTCGATCGCGGTCATCTGTCGTCTCCTCGCACATCTGGCACGTCTGGCACTCCGTGCCTGGGTGCCGTTCCCTTTCCGGCCGCGCGAGGAGTCGCGAAGGGTGCATGTGCACGAGGGGATTCATCCGGGAGGGGCACTCACTCCACGATCTGCTGCCCCTCCGGCCGCGCACTGCACGACGCGCGGAAGGAACAGTGCTCGCAGTGCCGGCCGGTGCTCGGTGTGAACCGTTCGTCCAGTACGCGCCCGGCCGCCGTGGCGAGCAGATCGCCGACCCACTCCCCCGCGAGCGGCTCCTGCGCCTGGATCTTGGGCAGCGCCTCACCGCCCTCCTTCCTGGCCGCCGCCTGCCGCAGTTGTACGAGTTCGGCGCCGCCCGGCTCCGGCCGGTGTCCGTCGAAGACGTCGTCCACCGCGCCCTCCCCCACCGCGAGCTGGTACACCGCGAGCTGAGGGTGGTGCGCGACCTCCTCCTTGGTAGGAGCCGCTTTGCCGGTCTTGAAGTCGACGACGTAGGCGCGCCCTTGGGCGTCCTGCTCCACACGGTCCATGGAGCCCCGGATCCGTACCTCGTAGGCGCCCGCCTCAAGGGTGACGTCGAAGGCGTGCTCGGTGGCCGCGGGTGTGCGCCCGGCGCGGTCCATCACATGCCAGCGCAGGAAACGCTCCAGCGCCACGCGCGCGTGCTTCTTCTCCTGCTGGGACTTCCAGGGCGCGTCGAAGGCGAGCGCGTCCCAGACGGAGTCGAGGCGCTCCATGAGGACGGCGAGGTCGGCGGGGGTACGGCCGGAGGCCACCTCGTCGGCCAGGACATGGACGACGTTGCCGAAGCCCTGGGCCGCGGTGGGCAGTTCGTCCGCCTTGACCTCGCGCCCCAGGAACCACTGGAGCGAACAGGTGTTGGCGAGCTGGTCCAGCGCGCTGCCGGAGAGCGCGACGGGCTGGTCCCGGTCGCGCAGGGGGACGGCGCTGTGCGTCGGCTCGTACAGGCCCCACCAGCGGTGCGGATGGGCGGCGGGCACGAGCGGCTGGCCCTCCTCGTCGGTGAGCGCGGCGAGCCGGGCGAGCCGGCGGGCCGCCGCGTCGCGCAGTGCGGGCGTCGCGTGAGGGTCGACGGTCGTGGCACGCAGTTCGGCGACGAGCGCGGCGACGGCGAGGGGACGGCGGGGGCGGCCGGTGACGTCCCTGGGCTCGACTCCCAGTTCGGTGAGGAAACGGGACGGCTGGTCGCCGTCGTCGGCGGGCGCCTTGACCGCCGTGACGACGAGCCGTTCGCGGGCGCGGGTCGCCGCCACGTAGAAGAGGCGTCGCTCCTCTGTAAGGAGGGCGCCGGGAGTGAGGGGCTCGGCCAGCCCGTCGCGGCCGATCCTGTCCGCCTCCAGAAGAGAGCCGCGCCGCCGGAGGTCGGGCCACAGTCCCTCCTGCACTCCGGCTACGACGACGAGCCGCCACTCCAGTCCCTTGGAACGGTGCGCGGTCATGAGACGGACGGCGTCCGGCCGTACGGCTCGGCCGCTGAGCGTGTCGGCGGCGATGTCCTGCGCCTCGATCTCCTCAAGGAAGTTGAGGGCGCCGCGCCCGCCGGTGCGTTCCTCGGCCCGTGCCGCGGCGTCGAACAGGGCGCATACGGCGTCGAGGTCCCGGTCGGCGTTACGGCCGGCGGCCCCGCCGCGCTGGGCCGACCGCTCAAGCCTGCCGGGCCAGGGCGTGCCGTCCCACAGCTCCCACAGCGCCTCCTCGGCCGTGCCGCCGCCCGCCAGCAGGTCACGCGCCTTGGAGAGCAGCGCGCCGAGGCGCTGGGCGCCGCGCGCGTGGGCGGGGTCGTGCGTGACGAGCCGCTGCGGTTCGGCGAGGGCGCGGGCCAGGAGGGTGTCGGAGGGGGGCGGTACGCGGTTGCCGGCGGCCCGTTCCTCGTCGCGCAGGGCCCGGCCGAGACGGCGGAGGTCGGCGGCGTCCATGCCGCCGAGGGGCGAGGTGAGCAGCGCGAGCGCGGTCTCGGCATCGAGCCAGTCGCTCTTGGCCGCAGTCCCGACCGCGGTCCCGACCGCGGTGTCGGCCCCTGTGTCGGTCTCGGTCTCGGTGCCGGCACGCTCCTCCGCGGTCCCGACAGCCGGCTCCGCCCCGGTCTCCGTTCCGATCTCTCCGTACGCCGACCGGATCGCCGCCGTCGCGACCACGCGCAGCGCCGTCAGCAGCGGGGCCACCGCCGGTTCGTGACGCAGCGGCATATCGTCGCCGTCGATCTCCAGCGGTACGCCGGCCGAGGTCAGGGCCCTCCGTACGGAGGGGATGGTCCGGCCCCCGGCCCGTACCAGCACCGCCATCTCGCGCCATGGCACGCCCTCTTCAAGATGCGCGCGGCGCAGGATGTCCGCGACGTTCTCCAGCTCGGTGGAGGCCGTCGGATAGGTGTACGTCTCGACCCGGCCGCCCTCGCGGACCGCCGCCGGCTCGCGGTGTGCCTGTACCTTCCCGGCCGGCAGCCTGTTCAGCGGCATCCGGCGGGTCAGCAGCCGGGTCGCGGCCAGCAGCCCCGCGCCCGAGCGCCGGGAGGTCGTCAGGACCCGCACCGGGGCCGGGCTGCCGTCGGCGCGCGGGAAGGTGTCCGGGAAGTCGAGGATGCCGTTCACGTCGGCGCCCCGGAACGCGTAGATCGACTGGTCCGGGTCGCCGAACGCGACGAGCGTGCGGCCGTTCCCGGCGAGCGCTCTGAGCAGTCTCACCTGCGCCGGGTCGGTGTCCTGGTACTCGTCGACGAACACCGCGTCGTACTGCTCGGCCAGCCGCCCTGCGACCTCAGGACGCTCCGTGAGCAGGACGGCCCTGTGGACCAGTTCGGCGTAGTCGAGCACCCCTCGCATGTCCAGGACATCGAGGTATTCGGCGAGGAAGGAGGCGGCGGCCGTCCAGTCGGGCCGGCCCCCGCGCCGCGCGAAGACGCCCAGGGAGTCCGGGCCGAGCCCCAGCTCACGGCTGCGGGCGAGCACCGCGCGCACCTCGTCGGCGAAGCCGCGCGTGGTGAGGCAGGCCCGCAGTTCGTCGGGCCAGCGGATGTGCGCCCGCCCCTCGCGCTCCAGATCGAGCTGGCCGGTGAGCAGTTCCCGTACGGCGACGTCCTGCTCGGGTCCCGAGAGCAGTCGTAGCGGTTCGGTGAAGAGGTCGGCCTCCTGGTGGGCGCGGATCAGCGCGTAACAGAATGAGTGGAACGTGGTCGCTTGCGGCCCCTGCGCGCCGCCGAGTCTGACCGCCGTACGGTCGCGCAGTTCGACCGCCGCCTTGCGGCTGAAGGTGAGGACGAGCATCCGTTCCGGATCGACGCCCCGCGCGACCCGCGCGGCGACGCTCTCGACGAGCGTGGTCGTCTTCCCCGTGCCCGGACCTGCGAGAACGAGCAGCGGTCCACGGCCGTGGTCAACCACAGGGCGCTGTGCTGCGTCCAGCACAGGAGGATCCACCGGGACCGGCGGTGTACGCACCAGTCGGTACGCGGCGGAGGTCCGCTGCCGTACCCGACGGTGCGGGATACGCCCGGTGGAGGAGAAGGAGCTCACGTGGATCGCCGGTCCTGGAGGGGGTGCTGGTGGTGACGGGGCTTTCTGGGGTGTGTGTGCCGCGAGCTGACGAGGCTACGCCGAGGGGCGGCGCGGATGCGGCGGGTCCGCCCGATGATCTAGGGCCTGTCGGGAGCGGCGCGGTGGCCGCGCCCCGTCATCCGTACGGTCCTCAGCAGATACGCGGGATCTCTCGCCGCGAGGCGAAATGTCAGAAGCTGTCAGATGTGAGCAGCATCGCCCGTATCAGTGTCCGTTTCCGGTGGCCGGCCGTCCCATCGCGCCCGTTTCATATCGAGGCGCGGCAGATGACCTTCGGCGGCGCGCGAGGCCTCCCGCAGCGGAGTGCCCTCCTCGCGGTAGTGGGCCAGCGCCCGCAGCTCATGACCGGCCAGCAGCACACCGTCCGATCGGACCACGCGCCACCAGGGCACGGCCCCTCCGTACAGCGCCATCGCGCGGCCGACCTGCCGGGGACCGCCCTCGCCCAGCCACTCGGCGACGTCGCCGTACGCCATCACCCGGCCCGGCGGGATCAGGTCGGCGACGTCGAGCACCCGCTCCGCGTACTCGGGCAGCTCTCCGGGGACCTCGTCGGGTTCGCCCGGCTTGTCGGGCTCGTCGCTCCTCATCCGCCCCATCCTGCCCCACGGCACCGACAGTCCGCCCGGTGCGCGGCCCCGCCCCGGCGGTATGCGCGCGGGCCGTGGGAGGGCCGACGCGGTGTTCCCCAATGCACCCTGATACCCCCCTCTGTCACCCTGGCGTGCCACCATCGTCCAGGCGGTGACTGGTGATACGAGATCAAGAAGACACGGATTCGACGAAGGAGCAGGGCGTGCAGCCTCCGACGGTGGCAGGCACCCCTGACGCCGAACCGCGCCCCGAGGCCCGCCAGGAACAGGCCCCCGACGGCGGTACGGAGACCAAGGCCGACAGCCACGCCCGTAACGGAAGCGTCGGCACCAGCGACGGCCACGACAGCAGCCACGACAGAGGCGACGGCAAGAACACCGGCACCGGCGACGGCAAGGGTGACGACGGGAAGGACGTCCCGCCCGGCAGCCACGCCGACCCGCTCTCCGGGGACGAACCGCTGCTCGCCGCCCGCGTGCACCGCCCTTCCGACCTGCTGCGACTGCTCATCGGCATCCTCGCCATCGCCGTCGTCATCGCCCTCTCCGCCTTCGCCCACGGCACCACGTCCGGTCTCGAACAGGACATCAGCAAGGGCACCGGCCAGGCCCCCGACCTGCTCGTCAAGGTCGCCGGACTGATCTCCAGCATCGCCGTGCTGCTCGTCCCGGTCGCCTTCGCGATCGAACGGCTGATCAAACGCGACGGCCTGCGGATCGCGGACGGTGTACTCGCCGCCGTCCTCGCCCACGGCGTCACGCTCGCCACCGATCTCTGGGTGGCCCGCGCGGCTCCCGGATCCATCCAGGACGCGCTCACGCGCGCGCAGCCAGGCGAAGGGCTCACCGACCCCGTACACGGCTATCTCGCGCCCGTCATCGCCTACATGACCGCCGTGGGGATGGCCCGCAGACCCCGCTGGCGCGTCGTGCTGTGGGTGGTGCTGCTGCTCGACGCCTTCGCGATGCTGGTCGCGGGCTACACCACACCGTTCTCGATCATCCTCACCGTGCTGATCGGCTGGACCGTCGCGTACGGCACGCTCTACACGGTCGGCTCGCCCAACGTACGGCCCACGGGCCAGACGCTGATGGCGGGTCTTCGCCATGTGGGTTTCCGTCCCGTCAGCGCGATGCGCGCCGAGCCGGACGACACCGGCGAGACGGCCGAGCAGGGGGAACGGGGCCGCCGCTATCTGGTGACCCTCGACGAGGGCCCACCGCTGGACGTCACGGTCGTCGACCGCGAACAGCAGGCACAGGGTTTCTTCTACCGGGTCTGGCGCCAGCTCACCCTGCGCTCCATCACCACCCGCCGCTCGATCCCCTCCCTGCGCCAGGCGCTGGAACAGGAAGCGCTCCTCGCGTACGCCGCCATCGCCGCCGGCGCCAACGCCCCCAAGCTGATCGCCACCTCCGAACTCGGTCCCGACGCCGTCATCCTCGTGTACGAGCACATGGGCGGCCGTTCCCTGGACTCGCTGTCGGACGACGAGATCACCGACGACCTGGTCCGCGGCGCCTGGGAACAGGTCAGGGCGCTCCAGTCGCGCCGGATCGCCCACCGCAGGCTCACCGGCGACGCGCTGCTGGTCGACGAGGACGGCAAGGTGATCGTCACGGATCTGCGCGGCGGTGAGATCGCCGCGGGCGACGTGGTGCTGCGGATGGACATCGCGCAGCTCCTCACCACCGTCTCCCTGCGGATCGGCGCCGAACGCGCGGTGGCGACCGCGGTGGACGTCCTCGGCCCCGACACCGTCGCCGACTGTCTGCCGCTGCTCCAGCCGATCGCGCTCAGCCGGTCCACGCGCACCACACTGCGCCGGCTCGCCCGTGAGCGGTCCCAGCGCGAGCGCGACGCGGTGCTGCGCGCCTCGGAGGCAGCCAGGCACGCCCGTACGACGGACGTGCCGGAGGCGAGCACCGACGCCGAGCGCAAGGCCGCCAGGCGGTCGCTGCGCGCGGAGAAACAGGCCGAGAAGAAGGCCATGGACGACGCGCTCGACGAGGTGCGCGAGGAGGATCTGCTCTCCCAGATCCGCGGACAGGTCCTGCTGATCAGACCGCAGGCACCGGTCGAGCCGGTCCGTCTGGAGCGCATCAGACCGCGCACGCTCGTCAGCATCATCGCCGGTGCGATCGCCGCGTACTTCCTGCTCTCGCAGCTCGCCGGCATCGACTTCGGCAATGTCTTCGGCCGCACGCACTGGGGCTGGGTGGCCGCCGCGGTCCTGTTCTCCAGCCTCAGCTATCTCGCCGCCGCGATGAGTCTGCTGGGCTTCGTACCGGAGCGCGTGAGCTTCCTCAAGACGGTCGTCGCGCAGGTCGCCGGGTCCTTCGTCAAGATCGTCGCCCCGGCGGCGGTCGGCGGGGTGGCCCTCAACACCCGCTTCCTGCAACGCTCGGGTGTACGCCCGGGGCTCGCCGTGGCCAGCGTCGGCGCCTCACAGCTGTTCGGACTCGGCGCGCACATCCTGCTGCTGCTCGCGTTCGGCTATCTCACCGGTACGGAGAAGACGACCTCGCTCACGCCGTCGAGAACGGTCATCGCCGGGCTGCTGACCGTCGCCGTGCTGGTGCTGGTCGTCACCGCCATCCCGTTCCTCAGGAAGTTCGTGGTGACCCGGCTGCGCTCGCTGTTCGCGGGCGTGGTGCCGCGCATGCTGGACGTGCTCCAGCGACCGATGAAGCTCGTCACCGGCATCGGCGGGATGCTGCTGCTGACCGGTCTGTTCGTGATGTGTCTGGACGCGTCGATCCGGGCCTTCGACGACGGTCATCAGCAGTTGAGTTACGCGAGTCTCGCCGTGGTGTTCCTCGCCGGCAACGCGCTGGGGTCGGCGGCGCCGACGCCGGGTGGTGTGGGCGCCGTCGAGGGCGCGCTGACGATCGGTCTGATCGCGACGGGCGTTCCCAAGGAGGTCGCGGCGCCGGCGGTGCTGCTGTACCGGATGATGACCCTGTGGCTGCCGGTGCTGCCCGGGTGGATCTGCTTCAACCATCTGACGCGCAAGGGAGCTCTCTGACGCCGTTCCGGGAGCCCTCTCGGCCTCCTCCGAGGGGGCTCCCGGAGCGGCGGTCACCACCCGGCTGGCCCCCGAGCCGCGCGCCGCTCCCCGGCACGAAGCACCATGGGGGGATGCCGATGCCCTCCTTCTCCGCTTCCCCCGCTCCGGCCCGGCGCCGCCGCCGGGCGCTGACCGCCGCCACGGCCGTCACCGTCGCCACGCTGCTGGCCGCCGCCGGATGCTCCGACTCCGGCGGTGGCGGCAGCGGCCAGGCCGGGCAGAACAGCCAGAACGACCAGGCCGGTCAGAGCAGGACCGGCAAAGGCGACAAGACCGCCCCGCCCGCGGACCTGACGTCCCAGAAACTGGACTGGAAGGGCTGCCCGACCCCGTCGGCGGCCGAGGGCGGCGGTACGGCTCCGTCGCCGCTGCCCGGCGGCACCAAGTGGGAGTGCGCCACCATGGCCGCGCCGCTCAACTACGCGAAGCCCAAGGGCGCCACCATCGATCTGGCCCTGATCCGGGCGAAGTCCAGCGACCCCGGCAAGCGCATCGGCTCCCTCGTCTTCAACTTCGGCGGGCCCGGCGGCTCCGGCGTGACCGGACTGCCCTCCTTCGGCAAGGACTACGAGAAGCTGCGCACCCGCTACGACCTGGTCAGCTTCGACCCGCGCGGGGTCGGCCGCAGCGAGCCCGTCGAGTGCAAGAACGACAAGCAGCTCGACGCGTACTACGCGGGGGACATGACCCCGGACGACAGCGCAGAGGAGAAGTCGTACGTCGCCGGCCTCAAGTGGTACGCGGGTGGCTGCGAACGGAACTCCGGCAAGGAACTCCCGTACGTCGGCACCGTCAACGCCGCACGCGACATGGACCTGATGCGCCAGGTGCTCGGGGACGACAAGCTCAACTACTTCGGCATCTCGTACGGCACCGAGCTGGGCGGCGTCTACGCCCATCTGTTCCCGAAGTCCGTGGGCCACGCCGTCTTCGACGCCGTCGTGGACCCGACCGAGGGCGCCGAACAGGGCTCGCTCGGCCAGGCCGAGGGCTTCCAGCTCGCCCTCACCAACTTCGCGAAGGACTGTGTGAGCCGGGGCGACGCGTGCCAGCTGCCGGGCAGCACCCCGAAGGAGATCGAGAACTTCATCGTGGAGCTTCAGGACCGGCTCGACAAGAAGCCGATCAACGGCCTGGGGAGCCGGCGGCTCACCGAGACCCAGGCCACCAACGGCATTGCCCAGGCGCTCTATTCGAAGGAGTTCTGGCCGCTGCTGGAACAGGGTCTGGCCGAGGCCGACGGCGGCAGCGGCGCGCTGCTGCTCGTCCTGTCGGACGCGATGAACGGCCGCAACGAGAAGGGCCAGTACAGCAACATCCAGGCGGCCAACGCCGCGGTCAACTGCGTGGACTCCAAGGAGCGCTTCACGCTCGCGCAGACGAAGGCGAAGATCCCCGAATTCCGTCAGGCGTCGCCGGTCTTCGGCGAGTTCCTCGGCTGGGGTCTGCTGGGCTGTTCCGAGTGGCCGGTGCCCGGCGCGTCGGACAAGACCGATGTCAGCGCGCCGGGTTCGGCCCCGATCCTCGTGATCGGCAACACCGGTGACCCGGCCACGCCGTTCGCGGGCGCGCAGGCGATGGCGAAGGCGCTCGGCAAGGGCGTCGGGGTCGAGCTGGTGTTCGAGGGTCAGGGGCACGGCTCGTACAACAGCGGCAGCAAGTGCGTGCAGAACGCCGTCAACGGCTATCTGCTCGACAACAAGGTGCCGAAGAACGGGACGGTCTGCCGGCAGTGACAGCGCGGGCTCAGAAGCTCGCCCGCACAGGTCCCGCAGACGTCAGTCCCGCATACGTAAGGAAGCCGGTCCACGAGATACGTGGACCGGCCTCCCGGTGGATATGTCACGCCGCGGATCAACTCAGTAGATCGGCTTCTCCGGCTCGATCTGGTTGACCCAGCCCACCACTCCGCCGCCGACGTGCACGGCGTCGGCGAAGCCCGCGGACTTCAACACCGCCAGCACTTCCGCACTGCGGACACCCGTCTTGCAGTTCAAGACGATCTTCTTGTCCTGCGGCAGATCCTGGAGCGCGTTCCCCATCAGGAACTCGTTCTTGGGGACCAGCCTGGCGCCCGGGATGGAGACGATCTCGAACTCGTTCGGCTCCCGCACATCGATGAGCTCGATGTTCTCGCCGTCGTCGATCCACTCCTTGAGCTGCTTCGGAGTGATCGTCGAACCGGCCGCCGCCACCTGCGCCTCCTCGGACACGACGCCGCAGAAGGCCTCGTAGTCGATGAGCTCGGTGACGGTCGGGTTCTCACCGCAGACCGCGCAGTCCGGGTCCTTGCGGACCTTGACCTGGCGGTACTGCATCTCCAGCGCGTCGTAGATCATCAGCCGGCCGACCAGCGGCTCTCCGATGCCCGCGAGGAGCTTGATCGCCTCGTTGACCTGGATGGACCCGATCGACGCGCACAGCACGCCGAGGACGCCGCCCTCGGCGCAGCTCGGCACCATGCCGGGCGGCGGCGGCTCCGGGTAGAGGCAGCGGTAGCAGGGACCGTGCTCGGACCAGAAGACGCTCGCCTGACCGTCGAAGCGGTAGATCGAGCCCCATACGTACGGCTTGCCCAGCAGCACACACGCGTCGTTGACCAGATAGCGGGTGGCGAAGTTGTCCGTGCCGTCCACGATCAGGTCGTACTGGGAGAAGATCTCCATGACGTTCTCGGACTCCAGCCGCTCCTCGTGAAGGACGACCTTCACCAGAGGGTTGATGCCGAGGACGGAGTCACGTGCGGACGCGGCCTTCGAGCGGCCGATGTCCGCCTGGCTGTGGATGATCTGCCGCTGGAGATTCGACTCGTCGACCTCGTCGAACTCCACGATGCCGAGCGTTCCGACACCGGCCGCGGCCAGATACATGAGCGCGGGCGAGCCGAGCCCGCCGGCGCCCACGACGAGCACCTTCGCGTTCTTCAGCCGCTTCTGCCCGTCCATCCCGACGTCCGGGATGATCAGATGACGGGAGTACCTGCGGACCTCGTCGACGGTGAGCTCGGCAGCGGGCTCGACCAGGGGTGGCAGCGACACAGGGACCTCAACAGGGGATTGGTCGGTTGGTCAGTACGTTTGCTCCTCCAGTAACACTGCCACGCGCCTTCTCATTCCGAGACACCCGGTCCGATCTGCGAGACGATTTCGTCCCAGTAGCCGGGCAGAGCCGCGAATGGGCTGATCTGTCCGGTTCGCTCGTCGTGATCGCCGCGGTCGGTGAAGAAGATCGTCCCCGCGCCCTGCCAGCGCGCGATCCGCATCGCCTCGTCCAGATGGCTGCGGGGCACCCCGTACACGAGATGCGCGAAGCGCTCGGGCGGATGGTCCGCCGTCCACTCGGGAACCTGTGACCAGCGGTAGTCCGTCCACGGTCCGCGGAAGGTGACCAACTGGTCGGCGATGTCGGCGTATCCGTCGTACGGATGCGTCCCGTGGCCGAGGACCAGATGCCCGCCGGGCGCGACCGTGTCCAGCGTCGCTGCCGTGAGCCTGACGTCGGGGAGGTACGAGGCTTCCGCCGGACACCGGTCCAGATAGAAGCCGTCGACGCGGTACCAGTCGTGGAAGTCGTGCGCCTCGGTGATGAGTTCGCCGAAGCTCCGGGCGCCGTACGCGAGATCGAGATGCCCGAGCACGCGCACGCCCGCGTTCCTGAGCCGGCCCGCGGCCTCCAGACAGTGCGGGTCCGGCATACTCCCGGGCCCCTCCGCGACGTTGAGCACGGCCCAGTGCAACGGCGTTCCCGGGCGGGTCAGTTCGGCCCACTCGACCTGGGCGAGCAGCGGATGCGCGTAACCGGGGACGCCGAAGCCGAGTCCGGCGGCGCCGGTGGCCGACCGGCTGCTGCCGGCGGTCGTCAGATGCGACATGCCGCCTCCATCCAGATGTCGGCGAGCGACTCCTCCAGGTTGATCCGGGGCCGCCAGCCGAGCCGGTCGCGCGCGGTGCGGACGTCGGCCTGCTGCCAGCCGCCGCAGCCGTCGGGGTACGGGAACGGGCCGGCGCCCAGTTGCTCCGACGGGTGCTCGCCGCGCTGCGGGCCGAGGGTGGCGTGCCCGAGCGCGGGGCGCTGCGGGCCGGTGGGAGCGTCCAGCTCGTGCAGGGCACCGCCGTATCCGGCGACCCTCGCGAGAATGGCCGCGGCGTCCCTGAGCCGGACCGCGCGACCCGTACCGATGTTGACGATGCCCTGGGCGGCGGAGAGCGAGGCGGCGTGCACGGCGCGGGCCACGTCGCGTACGTCGACGAAGTCGCGCTGCACGCCGAGTCCGCCGAGCTTCAGCTCGCCGTCGCCGGACTGCATGGCGCGGCGCATCGCCTCGGCGAGCCGGCCGAGGGGGGAGCCCGCGGGCGTGCCCGGCCCGACGGGTGAGAAGACCCGGAGCACGACGGCGTCGAGCCCGGCGCCGAGCACCAGTTCGCTGGCGGCCAGCTTGCTCACCCCGTACGGACCGCCGGGCCGGGGCACCGCGTCCTCGGCGGTGGACGAGCCCGGCTGGGAGGGCCCGTACTCGGACGAGCAGCCGAGCTGGACGAGCCGGGCGCCGCAGCCGCTGCGGCGCAGGGCCTCGCAGACGGTCGCGACGGCGACGGTGTTGTGCCGGGTGAGATCACGGGCGCCGCCCCGGGTGGCGCCGGCGCAGTTGATGACGACTCCGGGGTGGACGGCGTCGAGGAAGCGGGTGAGGGCCCCGGGACTCCCCCCGGCGAGGTCGAACCGTACGTCGGCGTCGTCGCCGCGGCCGAGTGCGGTCAGATGCACGGCCGGGTCGGCGAGCAGCCGGTCGGCGACGAACCGCCCGAGGAATCCGTTGGCACCGAGCAGCAGGACCCTCATCGCGCCGCCCCTTGCTTCCGACGCGCCGGTGCTGGGGGTTGAGGGGTCATGTTCTGTCGTCTCCTTAGAGGTGTTGCCGTGTGCTTCGGGTTACGCCCGCGGCGTCGGCTCCGCGGGAGGTCTGTGGGTCCGGATGTGCGGCCCGGACGGGGGCGTGCGCCGGAGGCCGGTGGCCGCCGGTCAGGTGTGGGCCGAGGCCCGGGACAGTGCGACGGCGGCGTGGATCAGCAGTCCGAGCGCGGCGGCGCCGCAGGCGATGGCCGGTACGGCGCCGGTCCCCCACGCCTCGACGAGGGCCCGGACGGGGGCGGAGACGGGTTCGAAGCCGGGCACGCGGCCCAGCGTCGCGAGGAGGAGGGCCGGTGCCTCGACGGCGCAGGCGGCGGCGAGGCCGGTCGCCGCCGCCCTGGGGAAGCCGTGGACGGCGAGGAGCCGGGCGAGCAGCAGCAGACAGCCGAGGGCGACGGTCGCGGCGGGGTGGCCGGTGCCGGCGTCCCGGCCGCCGCCGAGTACGAGTTCGGCGAGGACGGCGAGAGCGGTCAGCGCGAGGGCGTACAGCGCGAGCAGACCGAGCAGCGCCGGCCGGGTCCGGGCGGCGAACTCGGCCAGCCCGCGGCTGTCGGCGAGCCTGCGGCGCGCCTGTACGGCCAGCAGATGGGCGCACCAGGCGGCGGGGGCCACGGCGAACGCCAGGGCGACGAGCGGCGCCGCCGCGTGGGCCAGGGGGTCCGTCAGGTGCGGCCCGCCGCCGGCCGCCGCGTGGGTCAGCCCGTCGCCGTACAGCACATACGCCAGCAGCCAGCACACCCACAGGCGCGAGACACGCGCCGTGTGGCCCTCGACGCGCAGCGGGCCGCGCCGGAGGGCGACGGTGAGCGCGATGGCGAGGGCGACGGCCCCCGCCACGCCTATCGCGAGCCGGAGCCCCCCGGTGGCGCTGTCGGCGTACCGCAAGGTGACGACCGCGGCGGCGCACACGGCGCCCGGTAGCAGGGTGCGCAGCGCCCATCCGGCGCGCGCGTCGGTGGAGCGTGCCGGGTGCGGCACGGTCGTGTCGGCGGTGTCCCCGCCGCTGTCGGCGGCGCGCGGCACGCGCGCGTAGAGCTCCTCGGCGAGCGAGAAGACATCGCGGTGCCGGAAGCGCGCGGCGGCCCGGTCGGTGACGCCGTGCGCCTCCAGACCGGCCGCGATCTCCAGCGGGTCGACGGCGCGCTCGCACAGCTCGCGGTGGCTGTGCATCAGCGTCTTGACGGGGTCGGCGGGGCCGGGACGGCGCGCGAGTCTCGTCGTGAGCCCGGGGGCGGCGGCTCCGTCGGGGGTGGTGGCTCTCCCGGGGGTGGTGCCCGCGTCAGACATCTCTCTCCCCCAGCGCTTGTCCGGCGCCCACGCCGACCGCTTCCGTAGGACGCGACGCCCGCGCGACGTCGGGTAAGGAGACGGGGAGGGACGGCAGGGCCATCGGAACCGGGGGCGTCAACGGCCGCGGCGCCGGCATCGGTACGGTCGTGGCCTGTCCGGCGGTCCAGTGACCGGGTACGTACGCCTCCGCCGGGTTGGCGAACGGCAGCGGCTCGCCGTGCGCGTCCACCGTCTCGGCCGGGCGCCGGACCGGGACGTGCGAGATCAGCTCCAGGTAGATGCCGCGGAACGCCGCCAGGTTCTGCTCGACGGTGAAGAGTTCCAGCGCGCGGGCCCGCGCGGCGGCGCCCAGCCGTTCGCGCCGCTCCGGGTCGCGCAACAGCGCGACACAGGCGTCGGCGAGCGCCCGCGGATTGCGCGGGGGCACGACGAGACCCGTGCCACCGATGACTTCGACGACCGCGCCGACGTCGGTGGAGACCGTCGCCCGCCCGCAGAACATCGCCTCGACCAGGCTGACCGGGAAGCCCTCGACGATGCTGGACAGGACGACCACCCCGCCCGCCGCGTAGGCGTCGACCAGCTCCGGGGCGCCGGGCCCGCCGACCTCCTCGAAGGAGACGCAGTTGTCGCCCACGGCGTGCGCGTCGGCCGCCTCGTCGGGGAACAACTGGGCCGCCAGCGCGCGGCAGTGGGCGAGATACGCCGTCGCCTCCGCGCCCTGCGCGGCGGCGCCGATGATCCGCAGCCGCGCCTCGGGCTCCTCCTTACGGATGTCGGCGAAGGCGTGCAGCAGGGAGATGAGGTCCTTGGCGGGCTCGATCCGCCCGACCCAGACGACGGTGTTCGGATCGCCGCCGTGACCGCCGCTTCCGGTACCGCCGCCGTGGCCGCGTTCGCTGTCTTCGCCCAGCGCCGAGAAGCGCTCCGTCTCCATGCCGGGGTAGACGGTGCGCAGTTTGGCGCGGTCGGCGCCGCAGCGCTCCTGCCAGCGTCTGGCGTGGGTGTTGCCGGGGGTGATGACGGTGGCCTGCCGGTAGACCTCGGCGGCGAGCCGGCCCTGGAAGGCCGCGAGCAGGGCGCGCACCGGCGCGCGCAGGGGCGCGCGCAGGGGCGCGTCACCCCCGGCTCCGGCGGCCAGGTAGTGCGCGCGGAGCTGGACGCCGTACTCGGTGACCAGCAGCGGCGCGCCGAAGAAGCGTTTGCCCAGAAGTCCGGGCAGGGCGGCGGATCCACCGGTCGTCGCGTGACAGAGATCGACGGCACCGAGGCCGTCATCGTCGTACCAGTCGAGCGAGAGCGGGCGCAGCGCGCGCTCCAACTGGTCGGCGAAGACCAGGTAGTCGGGGACGGTGGCACCGCGCACGCTCCGGCGTGCGCGGGGGGCGTGGCAGGCGGATTCCAGGATCCGTACGGCGGCCTCCGAACGCAGCGCCGTGGGCAGACCGCCGTGGTCGCGGGCCAGTTCGGCGAGCCCGTACAGTCCCTCGGCGAAGGCGACCGTGTCGCGCGCGCTGTCGCCGCGACCGCTCCCGACCGCGCTCTGGGGCGCGCCGTCGTCCGGGGCGCAGACGGCGTTGATCAGATCCCCGAAGTGCCCCACGAAGCGCCGTCGTTCACGCCGTCCGTAGGCCCTCCCGTCACCTTCGGCCGACCAGAGGGACGCGGTGCGCACCCTCAGTACGGAGGGCGGGAGCTGGATCCAGCCGTTGCCCTCCTGGTGGGCGCTGCGGCTGAGCGCGTAGATGTCGAACTCGTGCTGCGCGAGCCCGCGTACGAGCCGGTCGCACCAGAGCCTGGACTCACCCGTCGCGTACGGGTAGCCACCGTCCGTGAGTAGTCCGATCCGCACGAGCACACCCCCGATCTCCCTTGTGGGAAGCCGCCGTTGGATCGGCGACTCACAGCGGGACGACCGTAAGCGGACATGACGGTGCGACGACGGACGGTTGTCCGTCGCACCACCGGAAGGGGTGAATGCACGTAACTTTCCCACCGCGATAGCGTTCCGTCGCGGTAAGGACTCGGACGGTCACAGCGCGTCAAGCCAGGGCCGACGCCCGGCCTACGCTTCGGCCTTGGCCGACGCCTTGGCCGATGCCCCGCCCGGCGCCTCAATTGCCGGGGAACGCCCAGGGGTTGGGCTTGCACTTCACGCCGTCGAGATCGAGCGTCTTCGTCTGCTGCTGCATCACCGGCGCGAGCGTGCCCGGTGTCTGGCAGCTCACATGGCCGTACCCGAGCCGGTGCCCGACCTCATGGTTGATGAGCATCTGCCGGTAGGTCAGCATCGCCTTGGAGCCGTACGTCTTGGCCCCCCGCGCCCAGCGGTACGCGTTGATCATCACGCGGTCGGTCGATGCGGAGTCGCAGGACACGTTGTCGACGGTGGTGTCCAGTCCCGACTTGGCGCACCACTCGGCCGTGGTCCCCGGGCTGGCCAGCGTGATCACGAACCTGGGCGAGCCACTGGAGATCCGCTCGAAGGTCATGGCTCCGTTGTGGGCCCAACTCCGGTCGTCGTTCAGGGTTTTCTGTACGGCGTCGGCGAACAGCTTCTCGTCGAGCCCGAGGCCCT
The DNA here is from genome assembly GCF_042714995.1 of Streptomyces sp. NPDC058665. Taxonomy (NCBI): domain Bacteria; kingdom Bacillati; phylum Actinomycetota; class Actinomycetes; order Kitasatosporales; family Streptomycetaceae; genus Streptomyces; species Streptomyces sp. NPDC058665. The sequence goes on along the minus strand of NZ_JBHXRX010000019.1, from coordinate 3,784 downwards.
TCTCGACATCGATCCGGTAGCTGACCTTGGGGCCGTCGCCGGGCGCCTTCGCCAGTCCCGGCACCGCCCCGAACTCGCCCGAGCCCTTCAGATCGGCGGCCAGCGGGAACTGCTTGGCCATCAGCTGGGTGTAGGTGAGCGCCGGCGCCGGCGCCTTGGCCGCGGGCTCCTTCGGCGGGATCGTCCTGCCGTCCGAGCGCGACGCGGGTCCCTCTCCGTCGCGGGCGAGCCCGCCGGAGGGCAGCGCGTCGGCGCGGGGACCGCCGCCGTCGGTGACCTGGGCGGCCACCACGACGGCGAGCACCGTGGTCACCGCCGCCGCGGCGATCCCGGTGAGGGTGCGCCCCAGATTGCCCTTCTCGGGCCGCTCGTCGCCGCCGACGGCGTCGGGGAGGCCGTCGGGGTCGTCCCGGTCCGGGCCACGTCCGGAGTCGGCGGCGGATGCCGTACGGGGGCGGCTGCTCTCGTCGTCCCAGTCGGCGACGGAGCCGTACGGATCGGGCCGCCACCGCGCGGAGTCGGCGTCGAGGCCCACAGCGGCGCCGCTGCCTCCGTAAGGAGAGGGAGGCGCGTCGAAGGCGTCGACGAACTCACGGCGTGGTCCCGGCACTTGGACGGGGGCCTGGCGCTGCCCGGTCGGCGCCGGACGCTGAGGCCGCTGCTGCCCGCCGCCACGGCCGCCCGGCCAGTCCCCGTACCGCTGTTGACCGCCCCAGCCGCCGCCCGGTTCACGGTGCTCGGGGTGCCCGCCGCGTACCTGCGGCACGCCGTGCGCGGGGGTGCCGTACACCGGTGCCGCCGGTGATGCCTGCGGTGCCGGCCGTTCCCGCTCGGCGGGCGGCGGGCCGCTCACGGCGGGAGCGCGCTTCTTGCTGTCGGACGCCTTGGGCGCGGGGCCTTTACGGCTGTGTCGTCCCACGCCCCGGATCAGCTCCCGCCACTGTCGTTGTCGCCGTCGTAGTCACCTCTGTGGCGGCTCGCGCCGCCGCCGCTGAGGACGCCGCCGCCCCCACCGTCATTACGGCCGGGACGCCCGTTCGTCTCATCCGCCGCCCGGTCCGACTCCTCGATCAGGCCCCGCACGGCGTCCGCGACCACTTCCGGGTACTCCATCATGGCAACATGCCCGGCGTCCGGAAGCGTCAGGAGCCGCGAATCCCGGAAAGCGGCGGACGCCTTTCGTGCCATTCGGTACGAAACAAGCTGATCCCGCCCTCCGTACACCAGCAGTGTCGGCGCGAGGACCCGTTCCGCCTGCCGCCACAGCCCTTGCTGTCCGCCGAGAGTGTAGGCGTCGACGATGCCCCGCGCGGAACGGGTCATCGCCTCCCAGAAGTACGGAAGACGCTGCCGCCGCTCCATCTCCTCCACCGCGTGCCGCATCGCCTCCTCCGAGACCCGGCCCGGGTCGCCGTAACAGAGGGCCATCACGCCGCGCGTGCGCTGCTCGGCCGACCACTCGCGGGTCATCCGCCCGAACAGGGCGCTGACACCGGGCAGGGCCAGCAGGGCGGTCGGCACGGCGTTGCGCTGCACGCGGATCTCGGGCAGCGCGGGTGAGACCAGGGTGAGGGTGCGCACCAGGTCGGGACGGGAGGCGGCGACCCGGGTCGCGACGGCGCCTCCCATGGAGTTGCCGAGGAGATGCACCGCGCCGTGGCCGCCCGCGTCGAGCAGCCGGACCACGGCCCGCGCGTGCCCGGTGATCGAGTAGTTGCGGTCCTCCGGCGGCGGGGAGTCCCCGAAGCCGGGCAGGTCGACCGCCTCGCCGTCGACCACGTCGGCCAGCAGCGGCATCAGGTCGGACCAGTTCTGCGAGGAGCCGCCGAGACCGTGCACGTACAGCGCGCGCGGCAGTCCTGGGCGCGTGGGGGGCCGTGAGCGCACGTTGAGCGTCAGCCCCGGCAGCGCGACCGCACGCAGCCGCTCACCGTCGGCGACCCTGACAGCACTCACGCGCGGAACGGCGGCGGCGAGTGTTTCCGGCAGCTCGGTCGAAGACATGCGGCAATGTTACGAGACGATCACACGCGGGTCCTCCCGTTCGCGGTCACCGGACACATAGCGTCGCGGGTACGGACCTCCTACCCTCGTAAGTACGCGCGTAGGTATTCGCCTCATATCGCGAATGGCATACGGAAGACGACCGGAGAAGAAAGGGCGCCCCATGCCGGCGGACCTGAGCGACCCGGACACATTCCCGAACGACTACGAGAACGGCACCGACAAGGAAGAGCGGGAGGCCGGAGCGGATTCCGGCGAACTCGAAGAACTCGACGAGGAGACTCCGGAGGCCGACGCCGCCGAGCAGCACAGGGACGTGCGCCCTTCGGGCGACGATCCGCCGGCCCCCATCGGTACGGAGGAGGCCGACGAGGCCGACGCCGCTGAGCAGGCGCGTATCGTCTCTCTCGACGAGGACGACTACCGCTGAGTATCCGCTCGGGACCGGGTTCGCCTTTTGTCAGCATTGGATACTTTTCTCCGTCGCCGCACTCGCGGCCTGGCGGATATCCGGCTCCCGTGAGTGTCCGGTCCGTGAAATTCTCAGACCTGACCACGCACAGCCGGGTTACCCAAAAGTACGATGGCAAGGCGGCGCACAGCGCGCACGGCACGATTCTGGGAGGCGGCGTGACAGCCATAGAGCAGACCGAGGCGGCGCGCCCGCGAGGCACGCGCCTGCCCCGCCGCGCTCGACGCAATCAGCTTCTGGGCGCGGCTCAGGAAGTCTTCGTCGCACAGGGTTACCACGCCGCGGCGATGGACGACATCGCGGAGCGGGCCGGTGTCAGCAAGCCCGTCCTGTACCAGCACTTCCCGGGGAAGCTGGATCTCTACCTGGCGCTTCTCGACCAGCACTGCGAAGCACTGCTGCAGGCCGTACGTACGGCCCTGGCCTCGACGACCGACAACAAGCTCCGGGTCGCGGCCACGATGGACGCGTACTTCGCCTACGTCGAGGACGAGGGCGGCGCGTTCCGGCTGGTCTTCGAGTCCGACCTGACGAACGAGCCCGCGGTGCGCGAGCGCGTCGACCGGGTGGCGCTCCAGTGCGCCGAGGCGATCTCCGACGTGATCGCGTCGGACACGGGCCTCTCCAAGGAGGAGTCCATGATGCTGGCCGTCGGGCTCGGCGGCGTCTCCCAGGTGGTGGCCCGCTACTGGCTCTCCAGCGAGTCGGTCATCCCGCGCGACAAGGCCGTGGAACTTCTCACCTCGCTGGCCTGGCGCGGCATCGCCGGGTTCCCGCTGCACGGCAGCGAGCAGCACCCCGGCGCCTGACCGGGCGCGCGGCGCCCGGCGCCGGGCCCGACGCGGTCCACCGGCGGCCGGCCGGCCCGCGCGGTCCGTGTTCGCTGCGGGCGTGTCCCGCCACTGTCCTGAGCTCCTTCTCCCCGGGCTAATGTGTGCTGGGTACCGCGCGGTTGACCGCGCAACGCACCGACCGTTCGGAGGGACATAGCGGTGGAGGTCAAGATCGGCGTGCAGCACACGCCCCGCGAGATCGTTCTGGAGAGCTCGCAGTCCGCCGAGGACGTCGAGAGCGCCGTCGGCGACGCACTCGCCGGCAAGGCGAAGCTGCTCAGCCTCACGGACGAGAAGGGGCGGAAGGTGCTCGTACCGGCCGAACGGATCGCGTACGTGGAGATCGGCGAGCCGACGACGCGACGGGTGGGCTTCGGTCCGCTCTAGGCGAAATCGGCGGCACGGCACCACAGCGACGAAGGAGTGGCCCGGCGGGGATTCCCGCCGGGCCACACCGTCGTCGTACGCACCCCCG